>JAQBOS010000168.1 GCA_028287925.1 Mucilaginibacter sp.
AAAATGACCAAATTTGATACCCTCCATCTGTAAAGCTATACACCTTGATGATTCAAATATCCCCATTAGGGACACTAATATAACTTTTTTTTTGTGGGTTAACTTAAACTTTCAGGAGACCCTGCGAGGACGGAAGATCACAGAGGCTGAATATTATTTCGAGTTTCTTTTGATTCCCGTCCCAGCAGGGTCTCTCATAGAGGACCCTGCGATGTGGTTTGCAGAAATTTTTGGCGAGGGGTAATTTTCTGCCGCATACCTGGCAGGCGGCGCAGGGTCCCTTTCAGGAAACCCTGCGAGGACGGAAAAAGGGAAGCCGTCTAATGACAATGTGCTTGCGGCAGCGGGCGATTAATTGTTATGACAAATAATAAAGTTATAAATTCGAAAGCGCCTCCCGCCTGCGACAGCGGAGGGGGGAGAAATGAAAGCCCCTATTAATTTAGAAAAGTAAATTTTCTTGATATTAGTTATATATTGTAAGGTAAATCCTTAAGACACAATATGAAAACTTTCTTTTTTCTTTTACTTATCAGTATAAGTAGCAGTGCATTTTGCCAAATCGATAAACTGTCGCCGTATGAAATTAATTTATATAACAAGTATTCTCACACCCTAGCGAGTAAAACAGTATTAATTCAGGTGGGATCTAGGTTTGACAAAGATTTTGGCACGGGTTCTGCTTTTATTGTGAACAAAAATGGTAAGCTATATTTAATAACTAATTATCACTTAATACCTGGATATGATGCTAACGATACCACTATACTTTATCATACAAAAAGACGAGCGGATGTTGTTTATATTCTTTTCCATTTGAAGAATCCCACTATGGCAATTCTTTTACCTTACAAACTTTATAATAGAAGTGGTAAACGATTATTTTATACAATTCCTAATCAGAAAAGTAAAGACATATTTCCAAAATCAATAACAGATCTATCAATTTTACCGTTAGGGTCAATTGATAAACGCGTATTTATTGATACCGTAAGAATTTGGGATAAATCAGACCCTTACGCAAGTAGAGGTAGTATTGCTTCTATTTGGGGTTTTAGATATAACCATGGTGTTGGTCGTCAATACCCAATGGCAGATACAGGCATTGTATTGGCAAATAATTTAAATATCAATGGAAGGTACTTAATTGTAATGAGAACTCATAAGTTTATGAGTGGCGATTCGGGCGCCCCTGTTTACCTTTCTTATAATAATGACTTGATTTTTTTAGGTATAAATTCAAGCGAAAGTGGATGTGGTAATCTACTTTCAGGGTATGATGATTTTACCAAAAATCAAAATGCCGTATTTATAATACCCAAAAAAACAATTCGAGATGCATTAATAAAATTGGTAAAATAACGCTACCTATTGTCTCCCGCTGTCGCATACATCCCCGGCTTGTGGCTCAGTGCCAGGTAATCCGCTGTTTAATCTATAACTCTTCCTGTTTATTGAATTTATAATTACGGCTCAGATTTTAAAAGTACAGTTTTTGACTGTAATTTATATAGCAAAACAGCCTGCAGGTTGCTTTTCCTGCAGGCTGCCCGTAACTTGTCCGTTCTATTTTTTCTTTGATCGGCCTATCCCGAAAAGGAATCTTATTGCTTCAACCCTTCTTATCAAAAATTCATAACAAAACATAACAATGCTTAGGGATACAACTACTATAACCACATATTTAAGGCCGATAGAAAGCTGTGATTGTACAATAAAATAACCAATAAGCACGATAACTGGCTGATGGATAATATAAAACGGCAGCACCGCCTCATTGCCATATTTGAGGAATTTATTGGTATGGTTTAACTTGTTTTTGGCGAAACCCAGCAATGTGCAGATCCAGCTGAAGCAAACCAGGCTTCGTAATGCTATTTTAAGGAAATATGGGAATGTGCCGAAATCAAATTTGATGTTGTTTACAAAAAGATAGATGTTTACCGCTGTTGATAAAATTGTAATCACTAATAAAATGTAACGGTATTTTAACCATGTGTTTTGAATATCAACCATTGAAAATGCAAAGTATCCTAAGATAAAAAGAACCAAATGCTCTATCATGTTCCAGCCCCCCCAAACCCTGGCTCCAATGATACTATCAGGTGAGAAAAGGCAGCCGGGCAGTGCCAACAGGATTACGAAAATGAACAGATAAATAAAAGCTGATCCGGATTTTATACGGCCTGTAGATTTTAGCTTTAAAAGTAATAACAAGGGCAGGGTAATAACAGAAAAGATAAAGAGCAGCAGCAAATACCATAAATGCAAACCCATCCACGCAAAATTTCCGCCAAAGGCATACAACCCTGAAAAATAATGGGGCAGAAACTCAAAAAACGTACCTGCAAACTGGTGGTGCGAAAGCCTTTCGAAATAAACCTGGTGCGGCGAAAGGATGAAAATGCCAAAAATTAAAGGAACCAAAATTCTTTGCATCCGGTCTTTAAGAAACTTACCGCTTGTTTTTGATTGAAGCGCAAACCAGGTGCTTGCACCCGAAATAAAGAAAAACAGGGGCATCATCCATTGTACCATAAAAAAAGTGAACAGGTTTGCTGTTGATGAAACAGCTGCGTTTTTTACATGCCAGTCATCAAAATCAAAAAACCGGCCGCAATGAAAAAGAAACACCAGGCAAATGGTGATTACCCTTAACCAGTCGAGGTAATACTGTCTGCCGGCGTTTACAGGGTTAATGTTTTTTAATGTTTGGCCTTGGTCCATGATGTTGTATTTTTTAAAATCTATAAACTAAATTAACTGTGTATTAAAAGTTTACAATTTTAAGCCGTTATTAATTAAAGCACGACCCGGTGGTCAAAGGATTAAGGCTATTGGTCAAAAAAAGACGTTCTGGTAAGATGGGGTCACAAGATTATGGCCTTATCAGGCCTCCTGCGGGCAATGTCATTAAGTTAAAAACTTTCTTTTCCCTCCTTACCGTTTACGGAAGGGAGGGAGGTCGAGCGAAGCAATGACCGGGTGGGTAAATATGCGCGCGATATTGACGCAAATGCATTGGCGCTAATGCATGGCGGTTTGACTCACCCCGCCGACGCTTCGCTGGGCGACCCTCTCTGCTCCGCGGCAGCGGGTAAAAAAAATGGGCTTAACTTAATGATATTGCCCTGCGGGAACCGAAGATTAACTATGGGAACTGTAGCGGATTTTTTATTTTTGGGCATGTTTATTGATCCCGGCTTCGGAAAAATTATTATACTCAATGGCGCTTCCAGCGCGGGGAAATCTACGCTTTGCGAAGCACTGCAAAAAAAGCTGGATGAGCCTTTTTTAAATTTCTCGCTGGATTTTTTCATGTTTAATTACGGTGTGTTACCCCAGCGCAGGGAAACTCAGGGTCCGTTTTCCTGGCCGGTAATGCGGGCTAAGCTTTTTAACGGATATTTTAATTGCCTTTCAGGACTTGCAGCTGCCGGGAACAATCTTTTGGTGGATTATATTATCGAGTCAAAAGATCAGCTTCAGTACCTTACTTTAAAGCTTGGATGTTTTGATGCTTTTTTGGTAGGCGTACATTGCCCGTTAGAAGAATTGGAGCGAAGGGAACTGGCCAGGGGCGATCGTTCACCAGGCGACGCAAAAAGAGACCTGGAAACTGTTCATACATTCACCTCCTACGACTTTGAAGTAGATTCATGTCAATCCCCGGATAAGAATGCGGGCGAAATTATTTCTGCATGGTCGCTCAGGAAACCTCCGGCCATTATAAACAGACTGGTTAAGCACTCTTAATTTGCAAATGCGCGGTTAATGTGCTATTGGTCAAAAAAGGCAGCTTCGTCCGGTGAAGGGTACCCTGCCAAAGACCTTGAATGCTATTAATATAGTGTGAGTTCGACATAAGTAAACGGTCAACTCACCCCAAACCCCTTCTCCAACCGCGTTGAGGCGAAGCGCAAGTTTGTGTATCCACGCCGGCAAAGCGTTCCATTTTTGCACACGGAACACCCGGAACACTGTGAAACATCCTCATTATCAATATGTTTCATTTTTCGCCGGCGAACAAATAATGCAAGTAACTGATAATCAAATGTTATGAAATTTATGCTTTTTATGAATAACTGTAATTTATTTATAATCAGCGTGTTCCAGTTTTTGAGTTGATTAAAATTTTGTCTAGTCTTGCAAAAAGTTTACACTTTTTAATGAATAATCCTGATTTGAGTTTACAACTTGTGTTATCCCTTAAATTAATAGCATTAAGGAGACCCTGCGAGGACAGGAATCTGCCTAAATAAAAAAGCTGCCCCGAACATTACCTTCGGGACAGCTTCTTTTATAAATTTGATCATTAATAATTAGGATTCTGTTTTAATTTCCCGGCTTCCTTACCTATCTCATCTAAAGGAACAGGATAAAGCTCATCCCTACCTGCTGTAAATTTCGCTTTTTTAAGCACCGGGTTGTCGATCCGGTTATCTGCTTTATAATAGGCTGCCATTACACCGGCCATGTACCCGGTACCACCCGGACCGCCGGTTACGCCGTCATGGCGCTGCAGATCAAAGAAACGCTGACCTTCCATACCTAGCTCCAATTGTCTTTCCATCATAACTGCTGCGCGTGCATATGCCTGGCCATTAGCTGTAAATTGCCCGGTATATAAACCCACCTTGTAGTTGGCAGCAGGTGTATTGGTAAAGCCTTTTGATGGGGCGCTATTATCCACATAGGTATGTACCCAGCCGGTTGGGTCGGCAGCTCTTCCCCTTACCCAGTTTACATCAGCTTCGGCAGCTGATAAGGCATTGGTTTCAACCTCGCACTCGGCACGCCATAAAATTACATCGGCAAAACGGATGATGTTATAATTATTTGCGGAGCCCTGGTTAGTAGCCCATGTGCCAAAATTATCAGTGGTTGAGGCTTTGGACGCATTGTAAAACGAATTCTTTTTAGGAGTATACGGAACCAGGTCACCACGGGTCCATGTCTCGCCGGCACATAATCCCCAATCCAGGTAGGGGATCCCTCTGCGACCCATGGTCCAGTCAAGGCGTGAATCTACCGCTTCAGTAGTAGGTGTAAAGGCATCACCGCTGCCAAGCCCATGATCATTCTTCAGGTTCACATCATCATAAGCCGGAAATCCGGTAGCTGCATCAATCTGGAACATTGGCAAACCATTGGCATCCACCTTAAATGCGTTGGCTAAGTGGTATGATGGCACATTAAAGCCGCAGCAACCGGTATAAGTACCGCCGCCAGGGAAATTCAACACATCGCCTGCATTGTCATTTTGACCGGCGGAGCCATCATTAACCGTCATTTGCGCTGCAAATACCGATTCGGAGCCATTTTTAGTTGAAGCGTTAAAGTTATTATTGTAAGGCTCCAATGCATATTTTGCACCGCTTGCTGTTGTACCATTATTGATACAATCAGTTAGCAGCGGCAAGGCCTTTGCATATTGATGATCATACAGGTATGCTTTTGCTAAAAATGCTTCGGCAGCGTAATAATTGGCGCGACCCGCCTGCGGCTGGGTTTTGGGTAATATGGTCATTGCAAAGGCAAAGTCAGCCTCAATTTTGTCCCAGATAGGGCCTGGGTTGCCTACATTATAGTTACCGGCAACATAGGTTATGGTTTCGTCAACATAAGGAACATTTCTCCATAGTTTGGCAAGCTCGAAGTGGTAGAAACCCCGTAAAAAGCGTGCTTCGGCAATAGCATTCTGACCTATCGCACCTGCTTCAGATCCATCTGTAACCAAAGGTACTTCCTGGATCACGTTATTGGCCCGCTGAATGCCTGCGTAGCATACCTGCCATTTAGAGTAAAGGTATGGATCGTTTAAAGGGATCCCAACATGTTGTTCAATTGCCGCTAAACCTTCGGGGCCCTGGTCATCCGTAGTTGAGCCTTTATAGGCATCGTCGGCCCCTACACCACCGTAGTGCCAGTTGCTTACTGCCCCGCCGTAACCTGTGCCGGGTTCGCCCTGGTAATAGCCATCTAATACAGAGTAAGCACCAATTAATAAACCATCAACACCCGCCTTGCTGGCAAGTGTGGAACCGGCCAGCACCCCTGTAGGGGCTTTATCCAAAACCTTTTTACAAGAGTATGCTGCCGTAAAAAAGATCACCAGGCCCAAAACAATTATTTTATAATTTAATTTTTTCATAACACTGTTATTTTTCTTTATTTAATAATTAAAATGTCATGTTAACACCAACCAGGTATGTTCTTTGGTTGTTGGGATATGCACCCCAGTCAACACCGGTTGAGGCACTTGCCCGGTTACCTGAAATGTTGGAAATTGACGGAACTAATTCAGGGTCCAAACCACTGTATTTGGTAATGGTGAACAGGTTGGTGCCCTGCACATAAATATGCAGCTGGGTTACACCAACTGATTTTAAAAGGCCGGGATTAAAAGTGTACCCAAGCTGTGCAACGCGGCATTTTAAGAATGAGCCGTTTTCGACGTAGAAAGTGCTCGGGATGGTGTTGGCAACGCTTAGTGCCTGCTGCGTTGCACCCGGGTTTGTTACGGTATTGGTAGCAGCATCTACAATTGCCGATTTGGTAAGCAGGTCGAGATCCTTGCCACCGGGGAAGCTGTGGTAAGTATCGGTCCAGTATTTCACATAGTTGAAATCCTTATTTCCCTGTTCGCCATACAATACCATCGAAACATCAAACCGCTTATAGCTGGCATTAAGGTTTATCCCGTAATTAAAGTTAGGGTTGGGGTTGCCTATAAAGGTACGGTCATCCGCATTAACCTTTCCGTCGCCGTTAACATCCTGGTAAATGTATGAGCCTACAGTTGCACCCGAATAACCCGGCAAGCTTGCCAGCTGGCCCGCATTCTGGTAAATGCCATTCACCTTGTAGCCAAAGAATTCGCCTATTGGCTGCCCAACCTGCTCCCTTACAAAGGACCCGACGCGCGAACCTGAAAAGATGTCGAAGAAATTGGTGCTGCTCAGCTTGGTGATCTTGTTTTTGTAAGCGGTGATGTATGCGCCAACACTGAATTTAAAATCGCTGCCGATAGCATCATGGTAAGTTGCCGCAATATCAAATCCCTTATTTTGTACGTCGCCAATGTTTACTGTAGGGGCAGTTGCACCACCGGCAGTTGCAGGCAGCGCCAGCGGGAACAATAAGCCGCTGATTGACTTTTTATAATATTCAACATTCAGATCAAGGTGATTGAACAGGGAAACATCAATGCCCACGTTGAGGATCTTATCGGTTTCCCAGGTAGTTTTAGGGTTGCCGATGCCGGTTTGGGCATAACCTGTTGTAGTGTTGCTTAAGCTGCCATCTATGCCATAAGCAGTGCTGCCGAAACCATAGTTGTAGGTATTTACCGCATTTGAACCGGTAATATTGGCATTGCTGCCTGTTGTGCCGTAACTGCCGCGCAGCTTAAGGTCATTTATCCAGCTTACACCTTTCATGAAATCTTCCTGCGAGATCCGCCAGCCTAAAGAAACAGAAGGGAAGGTACCCCATTGGCGACCAGGAAAGAATGATGAATACCCGTCGCGACGTACTGTGGCGCCCAGCAGGTACCTGTCATTATAGCTATAATCCAAGCGGGTGAATAATGATTCGGTGCCGGTAGGCTGGTAAAGGAAAGTTCCGTTACCGCCGGCTAAATTTAGAGAAGCCGGCAGGGTAGTACCTGCAACTGTAAGAAAGTTTGGGTCGAGCGTAACAAAGTTTGTTGCCGCTATTCCAAGCTGCTGACCTCCGTTTTGTTTGATCTCGTAGCCGGCAAAAACGCTGATATTGTGTTTGCCTATAACCTGTTTGTAATTGATGGAGTTTGTGTAATTATAAGTATAGCTGTAATTTGAAACCTCGGCATATGCATTAGGGTTGGCATGCGACTCATAATCATTATAAGGGTTATAAGCAGTAAAGTAGTAAAACGTATTATTGGCATTGCCGCTGAAAGCAGTACGTGCGGTAAAATATTTCAGGAAGTCGGCTTCGGCAAAAATGGTGCCCTGCATGTTCCATGATTTGTTCCTGTCATTCCTGCTTCTTTCCTGTATGGCAACCGGGTTGCTTGCATTGCCCAAAGGCTCGCCGCCCGGGCCGTCATAACCGCCGCCGTAGTTGCCGCCAACGTCATGAACCGGGATGATCGGCATCTCACGGTAAGTATGTGAGATACTGCCGCCTTCCTTTTGCTGATTAAAAGGGCTGCCGCCATTGTTCTCCCTGTAAAACACATAGCCCTGTTCGCCAAAGCGGAAATGATTATCCAGCAGGCTGAAGGTTGAGTTAACCCGTGCCTGGTAACGTTTTTCAAAAGTTTCAATTAAAGTACCCTGCTGGTTAAGGTATTGCAGGGAAAACAGGAAGATGTTTTTGTCGCTGCCGCCGCTTGCTGTAACCGAATGGCTTTGCTGTGGCGCGTGCTTAAAAATTTCATGAAACCAATCAGTACCTGCCTGGCTAAATTTCTGCACCAGGAAGTCATTACCCGGTTTTACCGCATCGAAGATATAATGTGATACAATAGCGGGATCATTGGTTACACCGGCTGCGCCAAATGCTGTTCCGGCGGGGGCTGTTGTTCCGTGATAGCCATAAGCGGGCACGGTCCAGTTGCCGGTGTTATTTGGGTCATACAGCGTTTTTTGTCCTGAGTCTCCGGCATCCTTTGATAGCTGCGCCTGTTGTGCAGGGCTCATTAAATGCCAAACATTACCTTGTAAAGGCACCTGGTCACCGTAGTAGGCATCATAGCTGAAGGTAGTTTTGCCGGCCTTACCTTTTTTGGTAGTCACCACAATTACACCGTTACCGCCCGATACACCATAAATAGCAGCCGCACCGGCATCTTTCAGTACGCTGATGCTTTCGATATCGTTCGGGTTTACGCGCGACATATCGCCAATTTGCACCCCGTCAACCACGTACAGCGGTGTGGTATTACCAAAGTTGGTGATCCCGCGCACAAATACGGTGCTTGAAGAACCCGGGGCACCCTGGTTAATTACGGTAACACCCGAAGCCTGGCCCTGCAGCAGTTGTTCTGACGAGGTAACAGGGATCTTTTTGGCATCGGTCATGCTTACCGAGGCCACCGCGCCGGTGATGTCCTTTTTGCGCTGGGTGGTGTAACCGGTTACCACTACCTCATTAAGGGCGGTGGTAGCAGGGGTAAGAACAATGGTAAGGTACTGATCGCCCTGAATGGTTACCTCTTTTGTTTGATAAGTAAGGTAACTTACCACAAGCACATTACCCGCACTTAACGAGAGCGTGAATTCGCCGTTAACGTCTGTTACAGCGCCAGTGTTGGTGCCCTTTATCCGTAAGGACGCACCTGCTACAGGTTGTTTGTCATCACCGCCGATAACTTTACCTGAGTGTTTTGTTTGGGCTGTAACTACCAATGAAGAAACTATGCAGCATAACAGCACGCACAGCGTTCTTCCTTTTAGGAGTAAACTTTTAAACATAAGATGTTGATTTGATTTATAGGTTAATAAATTGATAAGATGAAATGTACCATAGATGGGCAGGCATATCAATATTCTTCTCTGGGCGTTGCGTTAAAGCGTATATAAGCCCCAAAATTGCTTATCAAAGCTATTTACCGGGTAAATTGTGGTAATACTTACAATGGAAATGGTTGTTGGTGTTTTTTGAGAAAGAGGAAGAGGCGAAATTCAGGCAGATTAGCCTTTAAGCCGGGTAGGGGATTTCATTTAGAATTTCTAACACTATTTATTTCGCAGGCCTTTGACCTGCGCTAACGGATGTCGCCCTTTCAGGGCTTGATGTTTCGCAGGCCTTCGACCTGCGCTGGGGGGGAGCCCTTTCAGGGCTGGATGTTGCGAAGGTCAAATAGTTTTAGCGCTTTGAATTGTAAACCTGCCTGGAATACACAATTGGAAAGGCAATACAAATAATCAGAATTACTGCATTTTTGATCATGCTGAACGCGCTGCGGGGTGGCACGTTTACGTTACTGAGCGACAAAACTATAATGTTCATTACTATATAAATGAACAAACCGTATATTATTGTGCTTACAAACACGCTTTTGTGAAAAATGGCCACGTATTTGAAAATGGCGAAGTAAAATATAGTAACGCAAAGTGCAATAAAGTAATGCAGCGCAATGCCCAATTGTACCATCCCTACACCGCCTGTAAAGGCGTCTTTGCCATATATGCCGCTTGCTATAAATTTAAATATGGATTGGGCATTGCCATGCGACAGGATAAAAATAGCTGCCAGCCCATCTAACGAACCGGCAGTGAAAGCGGTTATAATGATATACCTGAACAGTAGCCTGTAATTTGATTTTTGTAATGGGGGTTTAGCTATTATTTCCATTTTTATTGTTTTTAAATATAACAAAAGAAAGGCCTCATCGCGAAGCCTTTCTTTGTCAAATAAATTCAACTTTTTCTCAATCTCAAATCAAAAAAGCCGTGAACAAATATTAGCATTGAAATGCTTTATAAAAAGAGATCGCAACATACAACCCTTTAAAACAGATCAACAGGTATAATTATTTATTAGTAACCGCCCATAGGCAAATTTGCTGCTTTGATACGCAATTAATTGCCGGTGGTGTTTTTTGCGAAACAGATCTGCACCGGATGCTTACTTTTCAGGGGTTTTATAAACGTTTTCATTTCTTAAATAAAATGAGCTGTTGTTCATGTATAGAAAAGTGACTTTAGTGGGTGATTTTTTGCTGTGTATGCTTATTTACCTGATGTATTGTAATTAATAACGATCTTCATACAGTGAAGAATAAGTTTTACAGGCACCTGGCTTTTTGGCTGGCCTCCAGCGTACAGGGCACTTTACTGGAGTATGCCTGGATCCATACCGTATATAACAATGAGCAGCCGCTTAACATTATTATGCAGGCCGCCTGTTTTAACCTCGTATTAACGCCATCAAGGTTGTTTTTTACTTATTATGCCTTGAATGCCGTGGCTGGCAAGCCATTTAAAAAGCATATTAACGCCTGGCTTATTTTTTTTAAGCTCAGCATTGCCCTGTTAATAGCTGTTACCCTTCACCGGCTGGGCAGCGCCTATTATATAATTCCGCATGAGTTTCCGCTGCGTGCCTTATATACCTGGCAGCAAGTATTTAACCCGCCCTGGATGTTTGTTGCTGTTTTGGATATCGGGTATGTTGCAGGTATTGCTGTTGCCTTAAAACTATTCAGGATGCAAATAATCAGCCTGAAAAATGAGAAAGAACTGATTAAGGATAAACTGGAAACCGAGCTGAAATTTTTAAAGAACCAGATAAATCCCCACTTTTTATTTAATACGCTGAATAATATTTATGCGCTGGCCCGTAAAAAATCAAATGAAACAGCCGATGTGGTGGTAAAGCTGGCCAACCTGCTCCGGTTTATGCTGTATGAATCGGCAAAGGATAGTATAGCAATTTCGGAAGAGATAAAAATACTGGATGATTATGTTCAGCTGGAAAAGATCAGGTACAGTAAACGGCTGGAGGTAAGTTTTAACAAGCAGATTGATGATTATAACCAGCTGATCTCCCCGCTGATCTTATTGCCATTTGTGGAGAACGCTTTTAAGCATGGCATTAATGATACCATTGATGCTACCGTTATTGCTATTGATGTTGCGCTTAATAAGGGCCGGCTTGCCTTTGTAGTTGAAAACAGCCATAATCACCCTGATAACGGCCGGATAAATGAGCATATCGGGCTGAAAAACGTAAGACGCCAGTTGGAACTTACGTATGCCGATTTCTCACTAAATATAACTAATTTAGAACAAACCTTCCTTGTAGACCTGAAAGTTAACCTGAACAGCAATGGAAAATTATAATTGCATTATTATTGAAGATGAGCCCCTGGCTACCGAAATATTACAGGAATATATTGGGAATGTGCCGTTTTTGGATTTAAAAAATACGTACACAGATGCGCTGGCTGCATTGGAAGATCTTCGTACAGATGATGTAGACCTCATTTTCTTAGACCTTAACCTGCCCAAGCTGAAGGGCCTTGATTTTATTAAGACGCTAAAAAATCCGCCGCATATTATTATTACCACCGCTTACCACGAATATGCCCTGCAGGGCTATGAACTGGATGTGGTTGATTATTTATTAAAGCCCATTGAGTTCAGCCGGTTTCTGAAGGCGGTGAATAAGTTAAAAATGATCAATTCGAAGAAATCCTATGCCTCGCCGGTATTTATTCCCCCGGGAAACAGTTACATGTTTGTAAATACCAGCAAGAAAAAGGTAAAGCTTTATTTTAACGAAATTTTATACATTGAAAGCTTTAAGGAATATATAAAGATCTTTACCGCCGATAAAATGATCGTAACCAAGTACCAGGTAGGGCTGATAGAGGAGAGCCTGCCCAAGGGCGATTTTTTGCGGATCCACCGCTCATTTATTGTGGCAAAAGAACGCATTGAAGCATTTAGCAGCACCGAAATACAGATAGGCAGCAAACAGCTGCCCATAGGGCGCAGCTATAAGGAAAGTGTGGGTAATTTGCTGGAAAGTATCTCAAGGACGGGCTAGTGTGGTGTCATTCAAAAATTGGCGGTTAGTTTTGAGTCGAAAGTCTTGTGTTCTAAGTCGGAAATGACAAGAATTCGACTTAGGACTTTCAACTAATTACTGTTGACTTAACACCAGGGTTGAATAAGTTTATGGGTAGCTGCTGAGAGTGGGGGGATTATGGCCCGATACCTGGCAGGCGGCCCTTGCAGTGACGGGAAGCTTATCCGGAAATAAGAGAATAATTGTTGAAATACCATATAATTTACTTACCTTCAATTAACCATTAAAACCTAAACATTCCATTCACAAATGAAAAATTCAGAAAAGCAGTTGGGTGCCTTTTATGCTGCGAATGCGAAAGAAGAACTTCAAAAGGAGGCCTCAAAGGATGAAGTTTCATTATGCCCGGAAACTCCCCGCGCGAAGGGTCCGGTTGATCAAAAGTCGGTAGCATCAAGGATAGCTATTTTGAAGGAGCTGGTAGTTAAACACCAGGGATAGGGCGGAAAAAATGCTTTAACTTAATGCCATTACACTTTCGGCAGCAAGGGGCCGGTTTGTGGCGCCCCAATCTGACAAGAGTTTTAGTACCGGCTTTAAACTGATACCCAGCGGGGTTAGCCGGTATTCAGTTTTTGGCGGAACTTCCGGATACACTTGCCTGTAAATCAATCCATCCCGTTCCAGTTCCCTTAACTGTAGGATCAAAATCCTTTCTGAAACCATG
>JAQBOS010000200.1 GCA_028287925.1 Mucilaginibacter sp.
AACCAGTTGCACATTATAAATGGACTGACTGCCGACTGCTGTACCGTAAGCCAAAGTCGGATCATCTGCATCAGAAGATAAAAGTCCGGCCTCGTTTGTCATCAAGTCCGTGATATTTGAAGCTGCCAACGTGGGTAAATTGGTTTGCGCTGAAAGGGCGATCCTCAACCTTAATGAGTTGGCAAACTTGATCCATTTGCTCATATTTCCGGCAAAAATCGGATCGGTGGTGAACTTATCGCCCGTGGTTGTAATGGCAGCGGCATCTGTCTTAAGCCTGGCGAGCAATGACGCGTAAATGGTATTTTCGTCATCATACGCTATGTCATTACTGGTTGTTGTGCCTGTTTTGCTATAGGGCACCGGACCATAAGTGCCGACGAGGTAATCATAAACATAACATTCCCATATATCAGTAATCGCCATCCGGTTAGTATATGCCGGGTTATCATTAAATAGTTTTTTTAATTGCGTGGTATTGCCCAATGCATTGACATACAATGTAGTCCATGTTCCTTCATCCCCTGGATTATACCGGCCCGACGGATCAACCAAATGTGAATATTCCCATAATGTCCGGATATTGGTTAGTTCGAACCTGTTAATCGTGTTTACAAATACCCCCGGCAAAACGGTTTCTGGTTCTGCTGTAACAAAAGAGCCAGGGTTGGTATTAATTTTTTGAAAATTTTTTGTACATGATGATGCTATAATAACAAGCAGTACACCTAAATATATAATTGTCTTTTTCATGATTTTATAATGAAAATTTTAAATCAACGCCATAAGTTGCATACGGCAATGAACCGCCTTGTTCAAGTCCCTGCGCATTACCCGAGAAAGCTGCTGATTCGGGATCGATCCCTTTCGGCGTCTTTTGGAAAATTGTCCAGATGTTACGCCCTACCAATGATACGGAGGCAGTTTTGAACACTGTTTTTCTTAACAGGCTTATTGGAAGTCCATAGGTAATGATAACCTGGCTGAGCTTAACATAAGATGCGTCGAAGATAGAATAGGAATTAAGGTGGTTAGTTTGCTGCCAAAAAGTCTGCGGCGAGATATAATAGGTATTTGGCTTTGTTAAATCGGCAATATACAAACCATTAGCATCCTTAATAGGCACACCCTGGGCATTCAATAACGGGTAATAACCAGCATTTATAGAACCCTTAATCCTGCTCGCGTCCAGGTAAGGTAAATTATATAAAGAAGTTATGCCTTTTTGCTCATTCCCATTTTCACCTAAAACGCCGTCGCTGAATAAATAGGCCTCGCGTCCCTGAAGTGTTGCCAACCCATTGCCTGAAATTAAATACCGATAATTTGTGCCCGAATATAAGGCCCCGCCAATACGGGCAGATGCGAGGAAGTTTAAGCTAAAGTTTTTATACCTGAAGGTTGACCCGAAAGACATGAGCGCCTTTGGGCTTGCATTGCCGACTATAGGTTTTTGAGCTAGGAACCCGGTTAAGGCGCTTGTGTAATAAGCCAGGCCATTGGCCGGGTTAACCATCTTATACCCAAGTGCTGAGCGCTGTTGATCTTCAGCCCTTAACTCCCCTAAAGGCTGGCCCACCTCGGCCACGTTGAACGCTGTAACAGCGCTGCCAACAATAAAATAATTTATCCCGGGCGCTAATGATACAACCTTATTTCTGTTCATCGAAAAATTTACAACTGCATCCCAGCTAAAATTTGTGGATTTTATGGGTGTCCCTGATAAGGTTGCTTCAAGCCCTTTATTCTGTACCTCGCCCGCATTTATTATTTCGGTACTAAAACCAGATGCCTGCGGGGCGGCACCGGTTAACAACTGGTTAACCGTTTTTGATTTATACACATCCATATCAATAGTTAGGCGGTTATTGAGGAAGTGAAGCTCTGCGCCAAGCTCTGTAGATGTGGTCAGTTCCGCTTTCAGGTTGGAGTTTTTCAATTGGGTGTCATAGGTTAAATAACTCACCCCATTAAAAACCCCGGCACTGTTAAAGGCATTATAAAGGTTATAGGGGCTTGTATCATTACCAACTTTTGCGATTGAAGCCCTTAATTTACCATATGTTAAAATATTTTTAGGTATTTTCCAAAGTTCGGTAAATACAAAGCTGCCGCTTATTGACGGATAGAAAAATGACGCGTTTTTAGGAGGGAGTGTTGATGACCAATCATTACGCCCGGTTACGTCAACAAATAAAAATTCTTTATACCCCACACTTGCAGTGCCGTACAGAGAATTTATTTGCGAACGTAAAAAGTTTTCATTTGATGTGATAACGCTTGCATTATTAGTTAAACTACGCACATCATGTACCAACAACTGATTTGCAGTTGAGTTTGTATTGTAATTATTGGTATGGCGGAGTTCAGTTCCAACATTGGCCACGAAAGAGAAATCAGGAATGGTTTTATTAAACATCAACATCCCCTGTGTATCCCAGATCCTGTTATTCTGCTGAAATGCGCTGTAAGAGCCATTTGGATTTGTTAAGGAGCCTTTCTGAATAAAGGTATTCCGGTTTCCCCACAATAAATCAGCGGATTCCTGGGCTCTGAATTGCAAACCAGGCAGGATCTTAACAGTAGCCGAAACTCCGCCGATAATGGTATTATGTATATCCTGGTTGCCATTCTCATTAATATCCCAGTAAGGGTTTTCAAAATTGCTGGCGCCCCCTCCATTAAACGCGTTACCGTTGGCGTCTTTCCAGGGGACCAAGCTACTTAAGGGAATACTCAACACAGCGTTATTCAAATAGTTAAGCGGATTTGCGGGATCCTCGTTTCGCAAGGTTCGGTTGGTAACCTGCTCCTGTATGTATTGTATGTGGGTTTCAATTGTAAAACGGGTCGAAAAGTCCCTGCTTACACTTAACTGAAAATTGTTTTTTGCTACCACATTTTGTTTATCTACTACATCGGTAGCGTCGTAACGCGAATACGAAAAGCGTGCAGACGAATTATCCGTGGCATTACTAAATGAAAAGTTTTGTGTTGACGCCCCCCCGGTTTTAAACAAACCGGTGACAGCGTTAGGCTGCGGAGAATAGGAGATGAGCTTACCGCTTGTTGAAAGATAGGGTTGCCCAAGCATGGGGGCGCCCCAGTCGCGGCCGCCACCTGTACCTGCCTGGTAAACGCCCTGGCCAAGCGGGCCAACCAGGGTGCCAGACATCCTGCCGTTTGAGCCCTCACCGAATATATTCTGGAAGGCAGGATATTGTAAAACACTCGACGCCATATAATTACCGTTGTAGGAAATTCCTAAGCCGGCATTCTTTTTACCTTTTTTGGTTATTACCAATATGGCGCCGTTCGCCGCTTTTGAGCCGTATAATGCCGCAGCGTTGGGCCCCTTCAGTACAACAATACTTTCAATATCGTCAGGGTTTAGGTCTGCTGCATTATTACCATAGTCAAGATTGCCCACTTGCCCGTTCGAATCGTTGTTGTCAATCGGAACGCCATCAACCACCCACAAAGGCTGATTATTGCCGGTTATCGAACCCGCGCCCCTTAATAAAACCCTGGTAGATCCAGTGGGTTGGCCGCTTGTTGTGAGCTGTAACCCTGAAACCTTACCGTCGAGCAGATCAGTAATATTGCCTGCCCTTGCCTCCGTCATATCCTGAACTTTCACGGTCTGCACTGCGTATCCCAAAGAGCCTTTTTCCCTGGGAATATTAAGCGCGGTGACGATTACTTCAGATAAATTACTGGCAGCAGCCAGTACCATCTTAACGTCGATAGTTGATTTTCCGGTAATATCAATCTCCTGGGACTGATAACTAACAAACGTGAATATAAGTGCATTGGCACCACTACTTAATGTAATGGCATAATTACCATCCGGATTGGTTGCCACACGTTGAGTGCTTTGCTTGACAGTAACTGTAACGCCGGGTAAAGGCTGGCCTTTTTCATCGGTCACCTTGCCCTTAATTACACGGTTCTGTCCCAAACATTGAAACGCACTCCATGTAAAAAACAGCATGAATAAAAGTCTTCTCATGTTTAAGAAATTAAGATTAATAAATTGGGTTATATTGGTTAAAATACCGGGAGCTAAGTAAGAATTGATGCTTAACAGAACCTTAAACATTCCTTAATAAAAAAATAAAAAGTCGTCTTTATTAATAAATATGAATATTTTAGATTAATAAGAAAATAACGTTAAAGTTAAGCTTGTATATCCGCGCAAAATCAGGCTTTGTGTATCAAAGACACAAACTTAATTTAGTACTTACTTTTATTAAAGTACGGAGACGATAGATAAAGCCATAAAAAAATACCACTATAGTTAAAATTATTTTAAGATAGTGTGTTAATCTTTTTATTATTTATATTTATTCGATTATAATTATCGACTATTTAATTTCATTGAATTTATAAAACATATTATTTATAATACTACCAATTGGGTAATATACTGTCATGAACACAATGCGTTTATTATTAATATTGTTGCTGCTTAATACCTTTTTGGTATCCAAAAGTATGGGGCAATCATATGGCTTAGGATTCCTCAGTCATGATGCAGTGCCTGAAAAAAGAACATCCTTAGATCTTTTTCCGAAAAATGGGTTGCGTGTAGATAACAGTATCAGAATTTCCTTTGAAATGTCCTTTTTTCCGGATAAGGAGGATTATTACGGCTATGTTTTTCGTTTAATACAAAACGAAAAACATAATATAGACCTGATCTATAACAAACGTGACACAAGACCCGATGACCCAAACATTGATCACAATCATTTTAAATTGGTGATAGACGACCAGTACTCTAAAATAAGTTTTAATATAACCCAAGCTGAACTTACTAATCATTGGAACAATTTTTCGCTTATTTTCAATTTTGCGAATGAGGACTTGATCATGATGGTGAACAATAATAAATACGTTGAGCATCATCTACACCTTAAACCCGATTTTTATAAGCTGTTTTTTGGCGTCAATGATTTTTCGACTTTTAAAACGAATGATTGCCCACCCCTTAAGTTAAGAAACATAAAAGTTGAAACCGATAATAATCAGCCTTATCATTGGTCATTAAATGAAAGTCAGGGAAATATCGCTCGTGAAGACCAAAATAAACTTCAAAGTGAAGTGGTTAATCCTTTATGGATGCATTCTTTACATGCAAAGTGGAGCTATCAGAAAAGCCTGAAAGTTAATGGTGCGGCCAGTGTTGCCTTTAATCCGCTGACGGGTGAACTCTATATTATAGGCAACGACTCCTTACTTACTTTTTCTTTAAAAAAGTATAGCTTATCGGCCATTAAGTATAATTCGGGACAACTTAATTTGGTAAAAAGCAATCAATCATGCTTTAATCCTTATGATTCCACATTGTTTAATTATTACATAGAAAACAAACAAAAGCAAATAGTAAAGTTTGATTTTAAAAGTAGAAAATGGAGCCAAAACTATGCAATTGCTGATCCGTCTATAGACTTCTGGCAATCCAATAATTTCTTCCGAACAGCAGATACTTCACTTTATATTATAGGTGGATACGGGCAGTTTAAATATAAAAACACAATTAACCGCTATAACCTTGGCACCCATAAATGGGAAAATGTTATTTCCGGGGGAGCCCATTTTTCACCACGCTATTTAGCCGCAACCGGCACTACCAACAACGGTGATATTGCTTATATTTTGGGTGGTTACGGCAATAACAGTGGCTTGCAGGTACTCGGCCCAAAAAACCTTTATGATCTGATGCAGTTTAATGTTAAAACCAAAACATTTAAAAAGCTATATGATCTGAAGATCAAAAACGAGGACTGGGCTTTTGCCAATTCCATGATCATTGATTCGGATACCAGGCGTTTTTATGCCCTCGCATTTCCAAATCATACTTACAATTCAAACCTGCAGCTGCTAATCGGCTCTCTTGATCATCCGTTGTACCGGGTGGTTAACAGTAAAATCCCATACGAGTTTTCCGACACTTTTTCTTTTGCTAATATTTATTACAGCAAGGCAAAACAAGAATTTATAGCAGTAACCCTGCTCAGAACAAGCGATAATAAGACAACAATAGTAAAAATATATACCTTACTAAGCCCGCCAGAGTTGTTAAACAATGAAACTCCGGTAAAACAGGCAGGCAAAGGCACTTATGTCTTAATTCTATTAATCGCATTTGTTACGCTGCCTGCTATATGGCTATTTGTAACATTAAGAAAGCGAAAAAACAAAGTTATCTTTCAAGCTCACCAGCCTGCTGCCCACCTTATTACTGAACAATTTATTAAAGTACCACACCAATATAAAGACATTGAACAAACACCAGGCAACAAAAATTCGATATTTCTTTTTGGCGATCTTCAATTATTTATGGCAGATGGAGAAGAGATCAGCAAATACTTTACTTCGCTTTTAAAGGAGCTTTTTTTATTAATACTTGTATACAGTTTAAAATATGGTAGAGGAGTAAGCCCTGAAAAGCTGATTGAGATCCTTTGGTTTGATAAATCTGAAGAGAGCGCAAAAAACAACCGGTCGGCTAACTTATCTAAACTAAAAACCATATTACAGCAATCCGAATACATCCAACTATCAAAAACAACCGGTAAGTGGAAGGTAGATATTGATCATAGCGTAATTTACGTTGACTATTATCATTTTTTGCAAATTGCGTCAGACCGTAAAAGCATCAACAAAGAAAAAATTAATGAGTTGATTGCCATTACTCAGCGTGGTAATTTCTTATCAAACATCGAGTTTTCATGGCTGGATGATTTTAAATCAGAAGTGGCAAATGAGATCATTGACATATGCCTGGAATATGCCGACAAAATTAATCACTCAGACGACCCGGAATTTTTAATTAAAATAGCCAATTGCATTTTCCACTTCGATTCTGTGAATGAAGACGCAATGGTAATTAAATGCAAATCGCTGGCACAAATAGGCAAACATTCCCTGGCCAAGTCAACGTTTGAGCATTTTAATAAAGAATTTAAACAGCTTTACGGAGAGAAGTTCAACAAAGAATTCCATACCATTATTGAATAAAAAAGCCTGCCGATGATCTGATAACAACCTCCAGTTTATCTTCATGTACTTTGGGTTTGATGTAGACATTGGATACACGTGTCTGTGGTAAAGCTTCGAGATAAACATCCTTCCATATTCCGGCAATATGTTGCAGTGCAACCCCTAGGAAAATCGTTTTATTCATATCTCTTAAGAATATTTGGATCTACTGATCCTTTAAGCTGTTATAACAGCAGTATTTTCCCTGTGCCACGCAGAACATTGCCGGTAGTCTAAGCCAAACTCAAATGCAGCCAGATGACAAATAAAACCCATTCTAATAAAAGTGATTAATAATACGATTACCAGCGGGCGGATTAAACTATTTCTATGGGGTATTATTAAAAAATTGATCTTTTTAGTTTATAAGAAGACACCTTATTGAGCGAGGTCGGTTAGCATGTTAATTAATAACTTTCCGGCAACAGGGTCTGTAAGGGTTTTATCTAATCTCATCTGCGACAGGATTACCTTTCCCCCATTCATGATTTTTACAATTGGGAAACCTTTAATTTTATCCAGGCGGTTCATCCTCGTGTTAACATCACCGGGCAGGTAACCGTGCACTTTTGTAAATGAAGCCAGCTGTACCAAATTGCTGTTACGATTAATACGGAAAGCTCCTGCCATTACCGAAGGCATTTCGCGCTGGTTATTATTAAAGTTGCGGATATCCAGCGGTTCGAGACCAGTAAAAACTGAAGATTCCGGGACTTCCATATTGGCGACTTCCCCATCTTCTTTTACAATACTGCGAATGTATTCGGGATAAAGACTGTGCACAAAATTACCGCAGCCGGAGATCAATACTTTATTACCAGCGGCAAGCAGGATTTTAATCTGCGCTGTTTCGGCAGCATTTGTATTAACAGAATCCAGGCCAGAAAGAATGTAAACATCGGCCTTTTGATGAACGAAATCGGCTATCGAAGCAGCCGAAGTGTAATGTATACCCAGAAAATTAAGCGCTGGGTTGATGCCTTTATTCCGATCAAGTACAACGACCTTTTTGTTGTTAAGTACATCAGAAGTTAAACCTTCCTTTTTCATCAGTAGCAAGTCGTAGCTATTTTCCGAAACTATTGTGCCTTTCTCTGTCAGTTTAAGCAACAACTTGCCATCGACACGGTTTATCGGTAAATTAAGCGGAACAGTAATTTGCGGATCGATCCATTTACGACCGTAATGCTCAACTGCTGATATTTCCATTTCGCCTTCGGCAATCTTGTGGTTATCGTTGCCCACCAATTGCCACTGCAGGGTTGATGGCGCCAGTGCAGAACCGTCTTCCTTGTCAATCACAATGCAGATCCGTGTGGGAAGTTTAGCGCCCGCATAAAAATGTCTGCCCCATAGCTCAGCAGTAACCAATATGGGCTGCAAAGCCTTTTTCATTTCATAGTAAACCGGCCATGGTTTTATCTCATTAACCATGTCTACATTGGCAAACCAGGTTAAGGTAGAGAAATGCAGTATCCCTGCCGAACGGTTGTCACTTCGGCGAAGCGCTTCACCCAGCTCTTTTGTAATAAAGGCCTGTGTGGTTAAAAAGTAATAGGGATCGTTGTATTCATAAGCAAATTTCCCCACCAACGAAGCCGGATTCTGGTGCACATAAGTATAGTAACGCGTAGGGTGCCCAGTTTCGTCGGTATACCCGGTCGACATCTCCTGCGATATAAGCGGGCGGCCTTCATTCTTGTTATTTTTCTGCCATTCGCCCTTAAAGAAATTGAAGATCGAGTAATCGTACCAATTATAATACGCATGCGGGTCATCAATATCGCCATCGTCAATATCCTTATAAAAATCAGCTCCAAAACGTTTAGTGTTCCGGCGGTAATTGGAGTCGAATACTATCGGCCGGCTTGGGTCAATCACCCTCATGGCTTTAACTACATCAGATATAGTTTTCATTTTGATCTTCGCCCGTTCTGTGTTGGGGTCATTATCATAAAATTTCATCTCGTTGTTCATGGTCCAAAGCAAAAGCGATGGGTGGTTGCGGTACTTTTTCAACAGATCATAAAACTCATTTTTCCATAGATCCACCAATTCGGAGGAAGGCATACTACTTTCCAGGAATAGCCATGGCCAGGTTCCTTCATAACTTACACCTATACCATTCTCATCAGATGCATTCATCCATGTTTCATTATACGGTACCGTGTGGGTACGTGTAATCATTATGTTGCCTTCCTTCATCAGCTGGCTAAATTTGTTGGCCATGGCTGTATCATTGGGCACCAGTGGCATAGCAGTTTGGTTACCCCCGCGCAGCCAGTAACGTTTACCATTCAGGTAAAAGTAATCGCCAACAGCCTTAAATGTGCGGAAGCCTGATCTAATCATTTTTTCATCGATCTGTTTACCATCAGCAGCCGATAAATCAAACCTAAAGTTGTACAGGTTCGGGTGATCCGGCGACCATAGTTGTGGCTTTAATCCATCAATACTATAAGTAAATATTTTGGTTTCGCCCGGTTTTAGCACCAGTTGTTTTAACGATGTTTCGTTATAGAGTGTATCTTTAAACTTTACACCATTAATAGCAGTTGAAATTGAGAATAAGGTTGAGGTTTGATCATTATTTTTAACGGTGACATTAAATTCGGCACCGGTAAGACCGGGTTTAATAAATACATCTTCTATTCTAACAGGATTGCTAATGCTTAGGGTAACCGGTTGCCATATCCCGGCCGGGTCATCGTCAAAAAAGCCATGTGCAAGGTCTTTCACCATCTTTTGGGTAACTTCAACGGTTACAGCTACACCGGCTATTTTATCAGCATCCTTAATATCTTTTACATAATCGCGTACTACCTTTACTGCTAACAGGTTTTTACCTGGTTTTAGCAAGCTGCTCACATCCAACTTGAAATCGCCGAACATACCTACGTGGCTGCCGGCCTTTTTACCGTTAACCCATACCTCTGCCACTTTAGATACTGCATCGAAAGTGAGTTGCAGATTTTTGCCCTTTATATCGCCAGGTAAAACAAGCCATTGCCGGTACCAGCCCACACTTGTTTTCTTATAATCGAAAGTATAGCTCTCGCATCTATCAATTTCTTTCTGGTAAAAGTTGTCGGCTACACCCTTGCCGGCTGTATTGTAACGTTCGCCGTGCTGCCATATCCGCAGTGGGTTCCAGAAGTTGGGTACCGTCATTACGTGCCAATCGTTGTCGCTGTGTGAGGGCGATACGGCATCATTCTCGTTACCGGTTTCATAACCGGGCGAAAACAGCCAGCGTCCGTTAAGTGAAATATCTGTACGGCCGTCGCCGGTTTGTTTAATTTTAATAGGCTTATACCCTGCGCGCTGTTTTTTACGCAGGGCAATTTTATCAACGGGAGGCAAAGCATATTCTTTTACCGGCTGATGCAGTAATTCATTTTTATTGATCGATGTAATTGTGAGCTCCTTGAACTCATTGACGATCCAGCTGCCGCCCAAAGTAACTTTACCAGCCGGGGCCAGCGCAGTTAGCTTATCTATTACATCTATACGGGGCAGAGATTCATTGTTCAAATAAACACGGATGCGGTTTCCCCCAATCTGGAGCCTAAAATCATACCATTTACCTGGTTCGGGGTGGAAATCGAGTTTGCGCAGCGCCAGGAAATCATCAGACCCCATA
>JAQBOS010000226.1 GCA_028287925.1 Mucilaginibacter sp.
TGTGCAAAGATACGGGAAAGATTAATGCGGAGTGTGAAATGGAGAGAGTGGAAAGAAAGAACCGATAGTAATCTTTATAAATGATAAGGATCAATACACTTAATTTGGATCACCTTTTCAAAATCGCTTGTATTTCTTGTAAGTAAGGGGAGATTATTAACTACTGCTGTTGCCGCAATTATAGCATCCGGGAGTTTTAAGTGATAGTTTTTTCTTATTTCTATTGATTTAAGAATAATGTTTTCATTTAGATCGAAAACAGTTGAGGAATTGACGAACTCGTTTTATATATTTACTTGATCTTCAGTAGCTTTTTTCCATACCAAAAGTTCAATCCGTGATATTACAGAGAATTGAATGATAATATTGTCAATCAGTTTGTTTGATTTCTCAGGCAGCTTGTTTTCCAGGTAATCAATAATAGTATTGGTGTCTACTAAATATCCCTGTCCCATTCGTTGCGAATATCTTTTAAATGAGTTTGAAAATCTGCGTATTGTTCATCGGTTAATTTTAAAGATCCTCTGAAATCAGATGGCTTTTTCTTTTTTACATTATCCTGATCATTCAATTCATCAATAGCATATAATAATACCTCAATCTGTCTTCCTATATAACTTTCAGGTATATGTATTGATACATCCTGTTTTTCCGGTGTTATTACGGTCCGTACCATATTATATTATTTAACAGGAAAATAATTCATCCTGTTTATAACAAATTTACACATTAAAAATTAAAAAATCCCGCAATAACATTGAAACTAAACTAAATAACCACTCCTGGAATAGAACTGATTAATTTCTTCGTGTACTCTTCCTTCGGATGATAATAGATTTCATCCGGATCGCCCATTTCAACTATTTCTCCTTTATTCATCACCATCATCCGGTCAGAGATGTGTTTAATTACAGCAAGATCATGAGAAATAAAGATATAGGTCAAATTAAACTCCTGCTGTAGTTCACGGATCAGGTTAAGTACCTGGGCTTGTACGGAAACATCCAGTGCAGAAACGGATTCATCACAAATAATGAATTTAGGTTGAAGCGCAAGGGCCCGGGCTATAACAATACGTTGTCGCTGGCCGCCTGAAAACTCATGCGGATAACGGTTAAAATGTTCGGGTGAAAGGTTTACCCGCTCAAGGAGCTCCAGTACCTTTTTTTTACGTTTACTATCATTGGTATAAAACTGGTGTACCTGTAAGGGTTCCATTAATGATGCTCCTACGGTTAAACGGGGATTTAGCGAGGAATAAGGATCCTGGAAAATGATCTGGATATCCCTGCGGATCTCCCTGAGATCATCCTTTCTTAAACTTCTAAGATCAATGTTTTCAAATTGTATGGTACCTGACGTAGGCTCGATCAAACGTAAAATGCTCCGACCTAAAGTGGTTTTACCGCAGCCCGATTCGCCAACCAAACCAAGTGTTTCACCCGGATACACATCAAAGCTAACCTGTTTAACTGCTTTTACATACTCCTTCTCCCTGTTAAAGAATCCGTTTTTTACAGGGAACCAGGTATTAAGATTATTTATTTTTAGTAAGGGCTGCTGGCTGTATAATTTGTTTTTCCGTTCAATAATTTCATTTGCGGGGTATTCATAGCCTTCTCTTATCTTTTCAATACTAATTGCCCTTTTTGTATCAGTGTCAAGGAAATCAGCAATAACCGGGAGTTTTTTTAAATGCAGATCAGGAGATGGGCGGCAAGCCAGCAAGCCTTTTGTATAAGCGTGCTTCGGATCTGTGAACAATTGTTTTACAGGAGCTTCCTCAACAACTTCGCCTTTATACATAACCAGTACCCGGTCGGCTATTTCGCTGATCACACCCAGATCATGCGATATGAAGATCAGGCTCATATTGCGTTCGGCTTTTAGCTTTAATAATAGCTCGATAATGGTTTTTTGTACGGTTACATCAAGAGCTGTGGTAGGTTCATCGGCGATCAGGATTTCAGGGTTGCAAGACAATGCCATTGCTATCATTACCCGTTGCTTTTGCCCGCCCGAAATTTGATGCGGATAACTGTCAAAGATAGCTTCGGGCCGGGGGAGTTGTACCTCTTTAAATAGTGCAATCGTTTTTTCTTTAGCTTCGGCTTTTGTTGTATTGAGGTGCAACTGGATAGCCTCGGTTATCTGGTAACCACAGGTTAAAACCGGGTTTAGCGAGGTCATTGGTTCCTGGAAGATCATTGCCATCTGATGACCTCTTATTTTACGTATTTCACTTTCAGGTAAACCGCATAAGCTGTTGTTATTCAATAATATATGGCCATTTATTAAAGCCTGATTTTTATCTAATAAGCGCATCAGCGCAAGCGAAGTAACCGATTTACCAGAGCCTGATTCGCCAACTATACCGATAGTTTCTCCTTTTTTCAGGCTGAAAGAGATGCCTTTAACCGCCTCGAAAAGACCATTTTGTGTTTTAAATTTGATACTCAGATCACTTACCTGCAGCATTATGTCCCTACTAATGTTATATACTCGTCAGTAATTAGCTCTTCGCCCCGGTAACGCCGTAACAATTGGGCCGTTGCCACCACGTCCTTTTGGCAATAGATGCAAATTCTTTCAAGCTCATTATCAACCCAGTAAACTTTACCGACCATGCTGCCATCAATATCATCTTTTGGGGTAGGGATATTAAAAATTGCAGTAAGTAAACTTAACGACGTGTAATTTTTATAGTCACCAAACTTCCAGAGTTCCATGGTATCCAGGTGATAGATCTCCCAGGGCTTTTTACCTGATAGTTCTAATTGTGAAGGAATTTTAATGCCATTTACCAGCATCCGGCGGCAGATATAAGGAAAATCAAACTCCTTACCGTTATGTGCGCAAAGGATCAAGCTTGCGGGCTGACCTGCCAGCAATACCGAAAATTTTTCAAGCAGTTCTTTCTCATCGTGCGAGGCAAATGACTTAACCCTTAAACCCACGTTCCTGCCATTGGTAAAGATCCCTACTGAAATGCAGATGATCTTCCCAAATTCAGCCCAAATGCCAGCCCGTTCATAAAAGTCTTCCGCAGTTTCTTCCTTTCGCTGGTGAACCGTTTTTAAATCCCATAGCTTTTGAAAATGCTCGGGTACCTCGTCAAAACTCTTGTATTGAGGGACGGTTTCAATATCAATAACCATCAGGTTATGAAGGTCGTATTGTTCAAGCATTGAGTAGTATTTATTTTTTTGAGCAATATAAATAAATCAGTTGGCAGTTGGCAGTGTATAGTTGGCAGTTTTTAAGATCAGGAGACAAAATTTACAATCAAACTATCCGATTTACAGCTATGAACTATGAACCATCAACTATGAACTACTTAGCAAGTACTTCAAATCCTATATGAACGGTATTCCCATTCCCGTCAACCAACGTAAGTACATGTTTTCCCGGAGGCGGATTTAAAGCCATCTGGTGAAAATCTTTAGTTTCACCAACATACTTATCATCCAGGTGCCAGAAGATCTTAACGCTTGCCTGCCGGTGTGCCGCATTAAAAATTACCCTGCCGCGACTGCCATCTGCTTCCAGCGGGACATAGATCTTAGCGCCATCTTTTGGGTAGATAACTTCCATTGGTGCAGCATTTTCAGCTTGTACACAATCAGCCCTGAATGGAGGCAAAATCCGATATTGGTAATTCTTGGTTTTATAATAGTACTCCATAGATGGGGGCAGCACAAACCAGTGCTTATTAACGATCTGATCGGGCGGAGTACAGTTACCTGTAACCTGCCATTTACCATCAGCATTTAGATGTACAAGCTGATGATATGGGCAAACAGGTGCTTTTAACCCGCTTTTGGGTGCCCACATATCGTCAGTATCATCACAATATTCACCTGCACGATAACCGCTTTGGTGGCATACCTTTATTTTTACCATTTCGCCAACCGGCACCTCAAACCAATCGCGGGTAACAGGTAACAGCCGGAAGATCTCGAAAAGGGCAGGAGCAGCAGTGCTGATCCCTGTTAAGTTCGGCCTGCCTTCACCATCTGTATTGCCAACCCATACACCAACTACATATTTTGGTGTGATACCTATTGCCCATCCATCCCGGAAACCAAAGCTGGTGCCTGTTTTCCAGGCTACCCGCTGGCTCGAGCTGAATTGCTGCCACAGCATTTCTTCGCCGGGGCGCATAACCTCTTCCATGGCCTGAAATGTGTAATAAATTGAACCCGCGTCCAGTAAGCCTGACTTTTCAAATTCAGGTTTCTTTTTTTCTGTGGAGATGCTGTAAACCGGGTTGTGGTAATCTGCCGGGTCATATTTGCCATTGTATTTGGTATAATGATTTAGTACGCGCGCCATATCGGCATAAACTCCGCTCAGTTCCCAAAGTGTACTTTCCCCTCCACCCAAAATAAGCGACAACCCATAATGATCTGCCGGTTTTTTTAGTGTTGTGATCCCCATTTTTTGCAGCACATCATAAAAACGTTCATACTTAAATTGCTGCAGCATTTTTACTGCCGGTACATTTAATGAGCGTGACAATGCCCTTGATGCCGGTACTGCTCCATCATAACCTAAATCGAAATTCTCCGGATGATAGCCTGCAATTTGTGTTGGGATATCCGGGATTAAACTATTTGGCAGCAGCAACCCATCGTGCAGCATTGAAGCATATAGCATGGGCTTTAATGTACTTCCCGGGCTCCGGGGAGCATCTACCACATCTACATCGCTTTCCATTTCAGGGTCTTCCGGGTGAGCTATATTACCTGCGTAAGCTAATGTGGCGCCGGTTTCTACGTCCAGCACAACAGCGGCAATATTATTTATATCATTGGATTTTAAAACCTGGTGATGCCGTTCTAAGATCTCATTTACCTGTTGTTGTAACGATGACTTAATACTTGTCCTAAGTCTTGTATCGCCATGTATATTGGTCTGATGATCTGATTTGAACCTTTCAAGCAGGTGAGGGGCAAGCTGCGGCAATGGCATAGGCCTGTCGGGTACGGGTTCAAATTTGGCAAGGGCTGCTGTTGTAGAATCAATTATTCCCTGGTGATAAAGTTTATCCAAAAGCAGGTTGCGTTTTTTTAAAAGGACAGCACGGTTCTTTCCCGGGTGCACCAGCGAGGGCGAGTTTGGCAAAACCGCCATTGCTGCCATTTCGCCCCAGGAAAGCTTATCCTGACTCCGGCCAAAGTATCGCCAGGAAGCTGCATCAAGTCCGATAACATTACTGCCAAACGGAGCATTGCTTGTATAAAGTGATAAGATCTCGTTTTTACTATAGCCTACTTCCAATCTCATCGCCATAAATATCTCGATCAGTTTATTCCAGATGTTGCGTTTATGTTTGGTTGCCAGCCGGATTACCTGCATGGTTATGGTGCTGCCGCCGCTGGTTACTTTGTTTGAGTGGAAGTTTTGTTTGATTGCCCTGCCCAATGCCAGTATATCAAAACCCGGATGATGCATAAATCGCTTATCTTCAAAAGTAATGATGCATTGCTTGAATTTTTCAGGCACTTCAGCATTAGGAGGGAACCGCCATTGCCCATCGGTAGCGATGGAAGCGCCAAGCAATTGCCCGTCGGTATCGTCAATAACGTAAGAGGTTGGACTGTTGAACAGCGGCTTTGGCAAACAAAACCAGAATAGCAGCAACAGGACTAATAAAAACGAAAGTATTATTATTACTTTTGGTTTTTTAAGATAAGTTTTAATTCGATTTAAACCCAGTCGCATTTATTGGAATGAAGATAGAGAAATTATCAATTATTATCCCTGCCTACAACGAAGGTAATACGATCCATTTAATTTTAGATAAAATTAAAGCGGTTAAGCTGATTGATAATATTCAAAAGGAAGTGATCATTGTAAATGACTTCTCTTCTGATCATACAGAACAGGCTGTTCAAACCTACCAGGAAAGTAATCCGGAACTATCTATAAGTTATTTCAAGCACGAATTTAATAAAGGTAAAGGTGCCGCATTGCATACCGGCATCTCAAAAGCAACCGGCGAATACCTTATTATCCAGGATGCCGATCTTGAATATGACCCTGCAGAATACAATGACCTGTTAAAACCGGTTTGTTCCGGCTTTGCGGATGTTGTTTATGGCTCAAGATTTATGGGCAGCAACCCGCACAGGATCCTGTTCTTCTGGCATACTATTGGCAACCGCTGGTTAACATTTGCATCAAACATGTTCAGTAACCTTAACCTCACTGATATGGAAACATGTTATAAGCTGTTTGATACCAAACTGATCCAATCCATCAAACTAACTGAGCAACGTTTTGGCTTTGAGCCAGAGGTTACACAGAAAATTGCAAGGGTACCAAAAATTCGGATCTACGAAGTTGGCATTTCCTATTATGGCCGTACTTATGAGGATGGTAAGAAGATTGGGTGGAAGGATGGGGTGAGGGCTATTTATTGCATTCTGAAGTATGGACTGTTTGGAGTTAAATAAAATTTTTA
>JAQBOS010000229.1 GCA_028287925.1 Mucilaginibacter sp.
AAAATAGTCAACTATCAGCTTTAACGACAGATAAAAACATATTAAAAGAAGAAACGATATTATACCTTTTAAATATTTTAGGGTTGATTGATTAAACACAAACTGCAACAATCGAACTGTTGTATAAAAGAGGGAAATATTCAAACTATAATAGGTAAAATAGATGTAGGGTGGCTCCAATTTCCCAACCAAATAATAAAGGACAAATAACTCATAGAAAATAAATAACGCCCAGCAAATAATATGAGCAGCCAGTACGGGGGTGAAGTGATTCCTGAATGTTTTTTTTAAATATTGAATCATTTTATGGTCGTTCTTCTATCGATTGTGGTCGTTCATGTAAAAAGAAATTTTGGCATTAATTAAAGTTATAAATTAAATAAAAATTAAATCATATGAGCAAATTAAACATCCTTCCGCAAACAAAAACCCAGTCTAAATACTCTTTTAAGGGAGTATTATCGTCCAATGTTGATACAACAAAGACCACTACTACTGATCCAACAAGCACCTTAACTTTAACGACCACACACGTTTTTCAGAAATAGTGGGATTGCTTGAAGCTGTATTTGTGAAATCGCTTAGCTATGTTAAAAAATGAACTTTACACGATAAACTTGCTGATTGAAGAATTCGAATCGGATGGCTTCTGTAACGATCATTGTAAAATATTGGTCAACCCCGATGCGGCTGTTCTAAAAGCATGTCAAAGTATCCGTGAAGCTTGGAGCGCCGCAATGTTTTCTGTGGCTCCCGATCATAGTTTAAGCCGTTATTTTCATTATCACCAGGAGGGTATCCGTGAAATATCGGATACCCTTTCCGGTTTTGTTCCACAACCAGCAGCTTTTAAATTATTAAATAAAGAACTCATTGCTCTTATAGACTTCCAGCAAAAATTTTTCGGCAATTTTTTTAATCAGGATGCAGTTGCGCCGACTGCTTATCATTGTAACGTAGTGGAAAGGCTTGGGGATGCGATAATTCTTTTACAGGAGGATTTGGGAAAAGCTTTCATCGACGGTCAGTTGAAAGACTGCCTTTTATCGTATTTTGAAAAAATGATGCCTCCTGGTGAAAGGAAAGGTTTTACTTTTCGGTCACTTTTCTATTTCGAAACGCTGGTACTCGAGTTGCATGCGATGAATTTAGCAAAAGCAGGTGAAGCCGCCAACAGATTGCTGGAGCGTAAGCTTACGGAATTAAATTTTAATCAAATTGATTTTCTGATCTACCGTCAGCAACAAACCAGGTTGCTGTTTAAGGATATTGACCAAATAGAAAAACTCAACATACTGAATGCGGAAAATGCGGCGCTGAAATTATTACCCCGGTCCTCCATGATTTATGATAGTGACTGGCCTTCGTTCAGTGTGATGTTTTCGGGTTGGCTTGCGGAGGAAATCACGGATACGGAAATGATCATTCAGCGTGAGGCTAATTATCTCCAGGAAAAACTTCCATTGAATTTATCAGTTGCACACCTTGCCTGTTTCCTTAAATTATTTTTCGACGAGCATTTATTTAAAAATTCCAGCCTGAAGGATGTCTTCAAATTTATGTCCCGCAATTTTGAAACGAAAAGACAGCCTGTAATTTCTGCAGGCAGCCTGAGTAAGGAGTTTTACAGTACGGGCCAGGTAACCGCTGCGGTTGTGCGGGATATGCTGCAAAAAATGGTCGCCCGGATCGACCGTAGCTTTTTCCCGGTGCTGGTGGTGATAGCTGTCAGATTCTTTGTTTACTAAATGGCCGGCCATTGATTGGGTGTTCATTCGGCCGGTTTTGGGTGTCTTTTTAAGCATCAGTTATTTAAGAATTTTTAATTGTTTCAAAGGTAGTTTGTAAACAACCGGGTTTCGTGCGTTTTTGATCAATAGGAAAGCAGGTAAAATTCTGGCGTGGAAAGGAAATTTAATGGATAAGCAGCCAGCTGGCATTGGCGTCAATTGATGACATTTTTGCGATTAAGGCGCCGGGGACTTGACCCATTTTGGAAATGAGGGCTCGTTACCAGGTTGAGATTCAAATTACAACGTCACATTATGATTATAGTCAAACGATGCCTTGGGGAAAGCTTAGACACCTATCAATAATTATATGGAGATTCTAAAGGCCTTTTACACATTGGAAATAAGGCGTTCGTTCCTTCTAAGTGCCAACATAACATCACACCAGGCTTTGTTCGGTGTTAGTCAGCTTGCAGCAAACTAACCCTCACTGTTTATTCGCCTGCCTTCTTAAAAGGGAACATTTTTATTTAGTTGCCTTTACTCTTATACCCTTTGTTTAAAAAATGTTCCACTTTTAAGTCAGACTACATAAGCAGCCTGTGATGCTGTTTGTGAGCACAAGGTCGTCACTCCTATTCACTTTCTCTTTATTTGAATCAGTTTCACTTATGCTGTGCGCTCACTTGGTCTGTCGACCAGGTGGAGCTTGCAACAATTAACCAATTCAAATTCAATCGCTCATCTATATTTTACTCGCCTACGCCCGACGAAAAAGGCTTCAGCCCTGCCACCTCTTTTGATATTTCCTTAGCAAAGCCCAAAAGGTTCAAAAGTAACGCCAGGCCTTTGCGAAGCATTCTTTGAAGTCGCGCAGTGGTGCTTTCTCTTCAAAAACCTTTTTCGCTGCTCGCAGGATGGCTCGCAGACTTTTTGCTTTACCCGCGGCAATTTCTTGGAAGGTAACAGCAGCATTTTTTTATGCTATAATCACATTTTGAAAGCTGTATTTTTATTGTATAATTGTAACAGATATTATCGCAGTAGATATTGCTCGCAGAAGCATATTTACAATAACCTTATCATGAAACAAATACTCCTGGTTTAACAAAACAATAGTAACATGCTATTGCTCTCCTATTTTCAAAATTACCGTATCTAACCTTGTTATAACCCCATAACCATTATAGAATGAAAACCTTTTTTATCACAGCCATCGCATTTTTGGCGTTTGTAATAACCTGCAGGGCACAAGTACCTGTTCAGGTTGTAACTGTTCAAGGCGCTACTACCTATGTTTATGTCGGAAGTTTAAACCGATCATCAGGAGACAGCGGAAATTCCCAAAAAATAATTGTTAAAATATTGGGAGGATCGTGGTTTGCGGACTCTGATGGAGAAACAACTTATTATATCTCAAACAGGGGTGGCCTAACCATTAACGAAACCAGTTTTGGTGGTAGTGCCTCCAGATTGACATTTAAGTCATATCAAAATGGCACCAATATCGACTTTTATATTGTGCCGAGTCCATCTGATTATACCTCGTTTGCGGTAACATCTTATTCATTTGGATATGCTTTGTCTCCTCAATTCGTAAATATTACCACCCAATCCACTGCACCTACAACTACTGATATAAGTTCATCGGTAACAATTTCTCCTGTAATGATTACAAACGCTACAGGCAATATTGGTATAGGTACAGCAAGTCCGGATCAAAAACTGGCTGTAAACGGAACCATTCATTCCAAACAAGTAAATGTTGATTTAACAGGATGGCCGGACTATGTGTTCAAGCCTATTTATCAACTCCCTTCACTGGCTGAAGTAAAAACGTACATCGATAAAAATCATCATTTACCCGATGTCCCATCTGCTACTGATGTTGAAAAGAATGGCCTTAACCTGGGTGAAATGAACAAGCTTTTGATGAAAAAAGTAGAAGAGCTGACGCTGTATTTGATTGAAGAGAACAAACAGAATAAAAATCAACAGAACGAAATTAACCAGCTGAAGCAACAATTAAGCACCATAACCAAAATTATAAATAAAAAATAACTTTTCTATTAAACATTCTATTAACAACTATCTATAAATTAATTATGAAGAAGATATTACTAAGCATTTTTATACTCGTTTTATTTTTAAATGCAAAAGCACAGGTAACTACTCTTGCAGGCGATTATAAGATTATTGATATAGGAGGTAATGGGTATGGCGATTATACCCATTCATTAATTTTATTGCACCAGATGTATAACGGAACCACGCCTATAAATCATAATTATGCTATTGGAACAATTACGGCTATGCGCGGTACCTCAAGTGCTTTTAATAGAATTAATGTGGTCAATATCAATACTTCTTCCGCATACATGAGTACATCAGGTACAATTAATTCGTATGATGACAACGTTTCATGGAGTTTAAAAACATGTTTATATAATGGAAGTATGTACCTGGCTGTTGATGTTCCTTATTTGGATGCATATCATAATTGGGGATTTAAGTTCAGTGGTGCAACATCTTCTACAGGCGAAAATATGAAATGTGTTTCTTATCTGGTGAATGGGCTGCCTGTGAATCAGAGTGTGCTCAGTAATATCCAGAACTTTAATCCAACTATGATAGAAACCCATGTAGCTGCAGGAGTATATGTCACTGGTGTTTTAGGAATTGGCACATCAGACACCCATGGATACCAGTTCGCAGTAAATGGAAACATCCATTCAAAGCAAGTAAATGTAGATCTTACTAATTGGCCGGATTATGTCTTTCAAAAGGATTATGCGTTAAAACCCTTATCCGAAGTAAAAGCCTATATTGATCAAAACCAGCACTTGCCCGATGTGCCAACAGCAACCGAAGTTGAAAAGAACGGCCTTAACCTTGGGGAAATGAACAAGGTGTTAGTGCAAAAGGTGGAGGAGCTGACATTGTATTTGATCAAGGAGGACAGGCAATTGGCAGATCAGCAGAAGATAAATCAAGTTGTTAAGCAACAGTCTGATCTTCTAAAATCACAACAAAAGCAAATTGATGAATTGAGAGAATCCCTTAATAATAAGAATAATAAAAAAAACAAATAACGTTAACGAGCACATAATGAAAACCTTTTTACTAACTACCATTGCATTTTTAACATTTGCAATAACCTGTAAGGCCCAATGGACCTTATCGGGCAGTAACATTTATCCGACAACTATAACCAATAATGTAGGCATTGGAACCACTAACGCTGCTTATCCTCTCCAGGTGGGATCAATCTGGAATAATCTAGGGTCAAGTTTCGCGCTCGCTGTTGGCGGAAATTTAGCTATAGGCAATATAACTTCTGGAAGTCAACCCGAATTACGAATTATTGAAGGAACAGGTGGGTATCCCATAACGATTAAAAAATTTAGTGGCTATACCGTAATTACTGACTCGCAGGGAATTATAAATCTAAACAGCAGCATTGGCATTGGAACAAATAGCCCCCTTACACCGCTGGATGTCAAGCTCGCAGCTAATCAGCATATACAATTCGCCACAAATGTAAATGGTGGCTATTCCGGGGCATCGGGCATCGTGTGCATCAATGATGCAAATACCGGCTATACCCCACTCGGTTTTTATGCCAGCAACTATTATTTTGGTGGTGGTAATGTTGGTATTGCTACAACCGACACTAGAGGCTACACATTTGCCGTTAACGGCACTGCCATCGCCACTTCAATAACGGTTGAAGCTCGTGCCAACTGGCCCGACTTTGTTTTCAAACCAAGCTATAAGCTACCCTCTTTAACCGAAGTAAAAACCTATATCGACCAAAACCACCATTTGCCGGATGTACCATCAGCTTCAGAAGTCGAAAAAAATGGCCTTAACCTGGGTGAAATGAACAAGGTATTAATGCAAAAGGTGGAGGAGCTGACGCTTTATTTGATTGAGAAGGATAAAACAGAACAGGAACAAGAAAAAAGAATTAACAAACTTGAAGCTCAGGTTGGAATATTAACCAAGAATAAACATTGATCATTTTAAATTATATGAGAGTATTAGCAATTAATCTATCCTTAATTTTCATTACAGTTATCACTTTGCCGGCTTTTTCACAAACAACTGTACCAGAACCTCCTATAAGCGTTCAAAGCCCTAATACATCTAGCCTGGCTTTATATGGTGAAATCCCTGTTTCCTATTTTACCGGTGTGCCTGAAATTAATATTCCTTTATATACTTTAAAAGAAAAGGAGGTCACGCTTCCCCTTTCACTAAATTACCATGCATCTGGGGTGCGGCCGGATACCCATCCAGGGTGGGTTGGAAATGGCTGGAGCTTATCAAATCCAGGGGTGATCACGCGTACAGTACATGATTTACCTGACGATGATAATCAAACAGCGAACGGTACTGTTCCCGGGTATTCTTCAGTGGACGGTATCGGTTTCGGCTGGTCTCATTATGGTTTAAACACGAACGATTGGAGTTTGGGAACTTATATGCAAAACATTGCCAGCACAACTTATATGCAATACGTATTAGATAACGAACCCGACGAATTCGGTTTCAATTTCGGTAATTATTCAGGTAAATTCTATCTCAATAATCTGGGAAAATGGTGTTCTACAGACAGACGATTAATAATTACTCAAATTGGAACAAGTGGTATTGCCTGTCCGTTCA
>JAQBOS010000246.1 GCA_028287925.1 Mucilaginibacter sp.
ACGGTAACATCCAGCTGATAAATTTTACATTGCTTTACACGCAGGATGCAACCTACACATTTGAATATGTGTACCCTGCCGAGAGAAAAGACATTGTAAAAGCTGAATATAATGCCTTTGCTTCATCTGTCCGCCTGTCACCTGAGCTACAGCGTAATGACCAGTATTTGTCTAACGCAAAAGGTTTATCATCACCTGTTAAAATAGCAATATTTGGTGGTGGCGCCTTTGTTATAGTACTGGTAATAGTTACCATGGTTAGGAGAAGAAAGAAGCTTACATTAGGGTAATTCAGAATGTTCGAATTCGAATTTAATAATTTTTAAAGTTTTCTTAAAAGTCCGTTATTCCATTTAACGGTATGTAAAAACTGTTTGCTGTCGATATAACTTATCCAGCAAACAGTTATTACCACCCCTATTACAGATCCTGCTGTAACATCCTCAAAAAAATGCTGACTTAAATACATGCGAGAGTAACCTATTGCCGCAGCCACCATCAGCAGCAAGATCCCCCATTTTTTGTTTTTAGTTAAATAAACCATAACCACCGCCGCCGAAAATGCGGTTACCGTATGGCCCGACGGAAAGCTGTGGTATTGAAGCATATCAACCCCCTTTACAAGATGGATCCGGCTAAGCTGATCTTTAAAGTATAAGGTTGGGCGGGGGGCATCAAAAATATATTTAACTACCTGTGCCAATAAGGATGTTACGGCATAGCTGGTTATCATTAAAAAAGCAACCCGGTAGTTGTACAGCACTAATAGGGCCGATAGGATGATTATGGTCCAGCCGTTTCCCAGATCGGTAACATAGGGAGCAATTTGATCGGCAAAAGAGCAATGCCTGCTGTTTACAGCAAAGTATATAGCCTCTTTGCTAAACATCACCTTAATTACTAAACAGGCGCAAAGCAGAATGATATAAAGGATAAAAAATAGCCTTATCTGTTTTAAAACATCATTTATTCCTATATTCATCGTGCAAAGTAAGCATATACTTATTGAATCCAAAAAAATGGTTATGTTTACAATTGCTGATCAAATTATTCAAACGAATGTCGAAGAGTATATTCCGTAAAAAAAATATTCATAAAATATTAGCTGACGTCGCCAGCGGATTTAGTGATGCCGAACATTCAGGCTCACATCTGAAAAAAGAATTAAATGTAAAGGATCTTACCCTGATGGGGATTGCCGCTGTTGTAGGGGCGGGGATTTTTTCAACAATAGGGCTGGCCTCTTTTAACGGCGGCCCGGGCGTAACCATATTATTTGTATTAACCGCTGTTACCTGCGGTTTTTCTGCATTATGCTATGCTGAATTTGCATCGCGGATCCCCGTTGCGGGCAGCGCTTATACGTATGCATACGCATCATTTGGTGAACTGATAGCCTGGATAATAGGGTGGGACCTGCTGATGGAATATGCAATAGGCAATATTGCGGTGGCCATATCCTGGAGCACCTACTTTGTAAACCTTTTAGAAGGCTTTCATATTCATATGCCGGAATATCTTACCATGGATTATTTTACAGCATTTAAGGCGCATGAAGTCATAAAAAACCATACTGCCGAAATAACAGACACTATAAAACAAGGTGCACTTGCATGGAGCAATGCTCCCGGCTTTGGCGGAGTGAAATTAATTGCCAACTTACCGGCATTGCTTATTGTAGTTATTATTACTTACCTGGTTTACATCGGCATCCGCGAAACAAAGAAAGCTACCAACGCAATGGTGTTTTTAAAGATAGCCATTGTTCTTGTAGTAATTGCAGTGGGCTTTTTTTACGTTACACCTGCAAACTGGCACCCATTTATGCCAAATGGATTTGGTGGTGTGATGAAGGGGGTATCGGGCGTGTTTTTTGCTTATATAGGCTTTGATGCGATATCAACCACGGCCGAAGAATGCCAGAGCCCGCAGCGCGACCTGCCGCGCGGCATGATCTACTCCCTGATTATTTGTACCGTGCTATACATTTTGATTGCCCTGGTGCTTACCGGTATGGTAAGTTATAAGGAACTTGCAGTTGGCGACCCATTAGCTTACGTATTTACCAAATTGCATTTAACAGCATTGAGCGGCATTATATCTTTTAGTGCCGTTATTGCTACGGCCAGTGTGTTGTTGATATTTCAGTTGGGTCAGCCGCGCATTTGGATGAGCATGAGCCGCGACGGTTTATTACCAAAAGCTTTTTCAAGGATCCATCCAAAATATCACACGCCATCATTTGCTACCATAGTAACCGGTTTTGTGGTTGCCATACCGGCTTTGTTCATGAACCTTACCGAGGTTACCGATTTAACCAGTATTGGTACCCTGTTTGCATTTGTTTTGGTTTGCGGCGGTGTATTATTATTGCCGCGCGAAGCGGCGAAGAAAGGCCGTTTCCACTTGCCATATATCAATTCAAAATGGATTGTACCTTTGGTGCTTATAGTTGGTGCTTATTTTTTAAAGGATCATATATTAGGCATGTTTACCGGCAAGAATGCACATGAAAATTTTCCATTCTTTTTGTTTATTGTTTTATCAGCTGTACTTGCGGTAATGTCTTTTGTTAAAAACCTTTCATTAATCCCCGTACTTGGCTTACTAAGCTGTTTTTATTTAATGACAGAATTGGGGTATACCAACTGGCTGCGGTTTTTAATTTGGCTGGTTATCGGCCTGGTGATATACTTTACTTACAGCTACAAGCATAGTTTATTAGGTAAGGAAAAAGCAAATGGTTAGGGCTTTCTGAATGAATTGATTAATAGTGCTTTAAAACCAGTGGGGCCGACTTGTCATCGCATTTTAAAAAGATACTTTATGAGCATTACTACCATTATTGGTTTATTAGCTGCATTTGGCACTACCGTTTCCTTTTTACCGCAAGCTGTTAAAACCATCCAAACAAAAAACACCTCGGGTATTTCATTGGCAATGTATGCCTTGTTTACTGCGGGCACACTTTTATGGCTCATCTACGGTTTAATGAGCGGCAGCCTGCCCGTAACCATAGCCAATGCCATTACCTTTATTTTTGCCAGTATTATATTGGTGTACAAGATAATCTATAAGTAAGTTATAAATGTTGTAAGGGTTGTAAATGTTCTAAAGGTTGAAAGGGGTGATAAGGCGTATCAAATATTAGTAATTTTCAACAACTACAACCCTTACAACAACTTCAACCTTTACAACCTATCCTACAGCTCCATAGCAAAAGAAAGTCCTTTTACGCCATCCTGGTACATAGGCATTACCATGGTGTGTTTTCCGGCTTTATCGGTATGGGTTAGGGCGTTGCGCAAGTACGGATAAACCAGGTAAGCTGCTTTTGTTGACAGGATCCCGAAGCCGGCACCTGCAACCACATCGCTAAACCAGTGATCGCGGTGATACATTCTGAAAACTCCGGTGGTAACGGCAAGCGTATAGCCCACTATTCCATATACAGGCGATTTGCCTGAATATTCCTGCGCTAAAAACTCGGCCCCCATAAATGCATTAGCAGTATGCCCCGAGGGAAAAGAAAAATAATCGCCTTTGTTAGGGCGTAAACGGTGAGTAGTGTTTTTTAAGCCATAAACCGATACGCCTGCAATTGCTGCTGAAAGCCCAAGTAAAGCAGTACGGTCAATAAATCTGTTTTTACCTTCAACGCCTGCAAGGTTTAAACCGTACACTATTGCAACCGGTGCAAACTGGATGTAACTTTCAATAGCCCCGGAATAATGAGGGTAGAGTTTATTAAAACCGTTATTAATGTAATAATCAAAGCGGCGTACCGGATGAATTATAAATGATGCTACTCCATAACCAACCAAAGCGGCAGGGAATACTAATGCCGCAGTTTTGCTGTGCAAATGCTTTACCGTATCCGGCGCGGTTAAAAGGTCTTTTTTTATAGTATCAGCGATGTTCTTTTTTTTTGCAGTGTCTGTAACCTGCGCGCTGGCTTCAAATGAAATAAAACACAATAAGGCAAATAATATCTTTCTCAATGGCTGATGTTTCTGTTTTAACACTGGATTAATATTTAGATTTTATACGGCCTGTAATATTATTAAATCTAAACCGACCATACTTAACCTAAGGAAGGCAAAAATATTGAATAAATCTGTAGTAATTCTGAATTAATATTGAGTTAACGTTGAAATTGCCAGGGGAGGTTGTAAAAGTTGTAATTGTTGTAGCGGTTGTAAGGGTTACAATAAGTTGTAAAGGTTGTAGTTGTTGTAAACGCTGAATAATTTACATCTTCAACACTTACAACCCTTACAACAACTCAAACCCTAATTTACGCGGTGGATCTCCACAGTTTCAGGTGCGGCAAGCATTAAAGGTACTTTTTCAACAGTAACAAAGCTCAGGTCGAGCCCGAAGCCACGTTCTTCTGATAAGCTGATCTTTTTCAGGATCTTATAAAAAGCCATGATAAAGCTTTCGTAAAACGATAGGTTATGTGAGCGCGAAAGTACTTTTTCAATAA
>JAQBOS010000250.1 GCA_028287925.1 Mucilaginibacter sp.
ACGGTAAATCCCGAACCGCTTAAGCAACAGGAATTTGTACAAAACCCAGTATTTCACGAACCTGTTGTATTAACACCTGACTCATCAAAAAGTGACGAGGCAGAAGAAGAAAATGAAATTCCGCTAACGGTTGGACTTACCAGGCCTACTCCCGTTTTAAACATTGAAAAAACGGATGATGAAAAGAAAAACAGCCTTCTTGAGCAATTTGGCAAATATGACCATACGCTGGAGCTTGCATCCTATAAATATCCGCCGCTTGATCTGCTTGAAAACTACGGATCAAATAAAATAAGCGTTAACTCCGACGAATTAGAGGCCAACAAAAACAAGATTGTTGAAACGCTGAACCATTATAATATCGAGATAGATAAGATAAAGGCCACCATAGGGCCAACAGTAACCTTGTATGAAATTATCCCGGCCCCAGGGGTGCGCATCTCCAAGATCAAGAACCTGGAGGACGATATTGCGCTAAGCCTGGCTGCCTTAGGCATCCGTATTATTGCACCAATGCCTGGTAAGGGTACTATAGGTATTGAGGTGCCGAATCAACATCCCGAAATGGTGTCGATGCGTTCGGTATTATCTACTGAAAAATTCCAGAACACTACAATGGACCTGCCGATTGCACTGGGTAAAACCATCAGCAATGAAGTATTTATTGCCGACCTTGCCAAGATGCCTCACTTGCTTGTTGCCGGTGCTACAGGGCAGGGTAAGTCGGTTGGTATTAATGCCATATTGGTTTCACTGCTGTATAAAAAGCACCCTGCCGAGCTTAAATTTGTACTGGTTGACCCTAAAAAGGTGGAGCTAACGCTTTTCCGAAAAATTGAAAGGCACTTTTTGGCTAAGCTTCCTGATGAGGCCGATGCCATTATTACCGATACAAAAAAGGTGGTTAATACACTCAACTCTTTGTGTATAGAGATGGACCAGCGGTATGACCTGTTAAAGGATGCCCAGGTGCGGAACCTTAAAGAGTATAACGAGAAATTTGTACACCGTAAAATAAGCGACCCCGAAAAACACCGTTACCTGCCGTTTATTGTGCTGGTGATTGATGAGTTTGCTGATTTGATGATGACGGCAGGCAAAGAAGTTGAAGTACCAATTGCACGTATCGCACAGTTGGCCCGTGCGGTAGGTATTCACCTGGTAATTGCAACACAAAGACCTTCGGTAAATATTATTACAGGTACTATAAAAGCCAACTTCCCGTCCAGGCTGGCATTCAGGGTATTGTCAAAAATAGATTCGCGTACCATATTGGATAGCGGGGGCGCCGATCAGCTGATTGGCCGCGGGGATATGCTGCTGTCAACCGGCAGTGACCTGATCCGCTTGCAATGCGCATTTGTTGATACGCACGAAGTCGAGCGCATCTCTGACTTTATCGGCAACCAGCGTGGCTATGCCTCGGCCATGTTATTGCCTGAATACGTTGGCGAAGGAGAAACCAGCAGCGCCAAAGAATTTGATCCTGATAACCGAGATCCAATGTTTGAGGATGCGGCACGCCTGATCGTGTTGCATCAGCAGGGCTCAACCTCGCTCATCCAGCGTAAAATGAAGCTGGGCTACAACCGCGCAGGCCGGATAATTGATCAGCTGGAAGCAGCCGGTATAGTTGGCCCTTTTGAAGGCAGCAAAGCCCGCGACGTTTTATATCCTGATGAGTACAGCCTGGAACGCCACCTGGAAACGCTTCAAAAAAACAGCAATTAAACTTTTGTCTAAACCGTTGCTCTTAATATTATGTAATCTGATGTGCCTCTAAACAGGTTAATCTGTTATAAGTGAAACATTTTTTAAAATAACTATCTAATACAAAACGGATAATTATCCGGAACATAAAACCAACAATGAAGAAACTGCTTATATTTTCAATACTAACCATCCTAAGCGTAAGTTATTCTTTTGCACAAAAAGACGCTGATGCCAAAGCTATTTTAAGCAAGGTAAGTGCCAAATACAGACTGTACGATGCCGTAAAAACTGACTTTGTGTTTACGCTTGATAACCAGCAGGCCGGTGTTAAAGAAACCCAAAGCGGCACCCTTATCGCCCGTTCAAAAAGCAATAAGTTTAAGGTTACGCTTTATAGCCCCCAAACGGCCGGGAAATCAGACGTGGCGCAGGAGATCATCAGTGATGGTAAAACACAATGGACCTATCTTAAAAAAGATAATGAAGTACAGGTAAACAATGTAGATAACAGCGGCGAAGGCCTTAACCCGGCCAAAATATTTACCATTTATGAGCATGGTTACAAATACATATACACCGGCGAAAAGAAAATGGGCGGCACTATTTACCAGGAAATAGACCTTACCCCTGAAGATGATAAAAAATCGTTTTTTAAAGTACGACTGGAAATTGATAAAGCTAAAAAACAGATCTACAGTGCACTGATATTTGATAAGAACGGGAATAGATATACCTACGTATTAAAAAGCTTTGTACCCAATATATCGGTTGCTGATAACATTTTCTCCTTTGATCCCAAAGCGCATAAAGGCGTTGAGGTGGTGGATTTGCGTTAGAGGGGTTAGAAATTTTCTGAAATCTCCCCATGTCATTGCGAGGTACGAAGCAATCGCATGCTATACAGAGCGGTTAGAAAATTGCAGAATTTGCATAGTTCGCGATTGCTTCGTACCTCGCAATGACATGGTGGCTATTTGCCTAATATTCCGGGTGATATGTTATTGTTAAGTATAATTATTCCGCATTCTCCACCTTAATCCTGCGCTCCATTACCTCTCTCCAGGTGGTTAAAATAAACCCCTTATCCTTTAAAAACTTGCGTAAACGCGGATCGGTCATGGCCAGCAGATCGCCTTTGCGTTTTTTGCCTTCATTGCAAATATATTTAAAGGTAGGTGACGGGTTGGTGCAATGCATAATCACCATGGTTAAACCCGGGCTCAGCCTGCCGATGCTTTCAATATAATGATCGGTGTACCATTTTTGGATCTGAGCATCGGTCTTTTTATCAATGTCGGGCATATTCCAGTCATAACTGGAGTTGTGAAGATCATCAAGCACGGGTAAGCCATTTTTCCATAACATCTCCCCTGTTTCGCGGGCTTTTACTAATGGGGTAGGCTCAGAGATTATCATTCCCTCAATATATTTCCCTTGCTTTTTTAAATCCGCAACTGCCGCAGCCTTAGCCTCCGATCTATAAAAAATATCATCGCCGCCGGGAAACATCACCGGGATCTGTTTTTCAATCCCCAGCTTTAAGTATTTCTCCATAAATGAGTCTTTGGCAAACAGCGTACCCATGTGCGAATCGAGGTGCGTTGGTTTAAAGCCCATGCTTAAAGCACGGTCAAGCTGTGCGCGGATCTCCTTATCTATTTCTTCAGGCTTGGCCTTGAAATACACGGCAGCTACTGATGCATATAAACAACCCTCCTTATCGGTAAGTCCGGGCACAGCTTCTTTGCCCGCAAGCGGTCCCCAGCGGTAATTGTCCCACTCAGAGGTTAACGTTAGGTGTAAGCCGGCATCGGTGTTTGGGTTTTTATCAAGGTATTTTTTAAAATCAGATACCCAGGCGCAGGGCATCATTACACTTGTTGATGTAGATACCCCTTTGCTTAGCGCCATTTCAGCGCCCTCGTTTGAATCGTGCGACATACCCGCATCATCCACATGTAAGATCAGCACCCTCGCTCCTTTTGGCCAGCCCAGGCGTTCGGCAAAAGTTTTTGTTTGCTGGGCGCAGACAGCTACAGCAAAGCTGATAAGAAATGAAAAGATGATTAGTTTTTTCATGATTATAGGTTTTGTCTCAGCAGGGTCTCGCATCGCGGACCCTGCGTTGGGTTTGTAAAAAACTATGTCAATGTATAAAGTCAAAAACACAGACTTGGTTCTCCCCAAAAGCTTGATAGCCCCCTCTAAATCTCCCCCGGTAGGGGAGACTTTAGCTTCGCCCGCGTTTATTTTTTTCAAGTCCTCCCAACCGGGGAGGATTTAGGTGGGGCTACTGGACGTTGTTATCTGGTTAGTTATAGCCAGCATTCTCTTAAATTAATAACATTGGAAAGACCCTGTAGGGACGAAGTAGTAATAACTTAATCAACCCAATCACAACCTTAAATAGATCTTATTCTTATCCAATATCTTCCCAAATGTCCAACAGATCAGCATATAAAATATCGCGAACAATAACGAACCAATTGCGCCCGGAGCTATTACCTGGAAAAATACATTGTTGATCCAGCTGACGGCATCGCTGGTGGGTGTTATCTTGATCATCCATAGGATCACTATAAAAAGTTCTGAAAAAAGATAAACCGGCAGCGGGTTTTTACCTACGGTGGTAAAAAATGCTGTCCAGTTAGCCTTGTTCCATTCGCGGATCTCAATTATATAGATCAATGTTGAAATAATGATCAGATCGAGACCAACTGTTAACAGCGTAAACGGACTTGACCATAATTTTTTGGAGATAGGGAATGTCATGTTCCAGCATAGCGCTATAAAAATGAAAAGCGCACCCCACATCATCAGTTTTGCAATTGTTTCATAGCGTTTACCTTTTTCCTGGATATACCTGCCGGCAAAATATCCGCAGATAACATTTACAATGGATGGCAGGGTGCTCAGGAAACCTTCGGGATCAAAGGCTACGCCTTCGCCGTGATAGAGGTGATCATCGCCCAATACAAATTTATCAAGATATGTGCCTGCGTTGGTTAGCATACCATAGGGGTTGGCATGATCGCCAAAAATGAGCAGTAGGAACCAGTAGCCAAATAAAAGCAATATACTTATAACAACAATAGTTGTGGTTGATTTTATAAAATGGATCATCAGCGAAGCAAACATATAACACAGTGCTATTCGTTGTAAAACACCAAGGATGCGGGTATGGCTTAATGGCGATAATCCCCAGCCGCTTGCCGTATGCTGCACAAACGGAAACCACGACATTAAATACCCAAACAAAAAAATCAGTGCAGTTCGCTTTACAATCTTCCAGACAACTGATGAATTACTCTGACCTGCAAATTTTTTCATGGCAAAGCTCATGGCATTACCTACCGCAAATAAAAAAGATGGGAAAACCAGGTCGGTAGGTGTAAAGCCAAACCAGGCGGCATGCTCAAGCGGGGCAAAAGACGCCGGACCACTGCCGGGTGTGTTTACAATTATCATAAAACAAATTGTCATCCCCCGAAACACATCGAGCGAAAGAAAGCGATTTGAGCTTTGGTCCATAATTTAATAAAATCGTTTAAGGTTAATGAGGAGAAATAATGTACAATATAGTCCGAAAGTCGGAAAAGTCAGTAAAGTCCGAAAGAAATTTTTTCGTTACAATAGTTCTTGATCCAAAAATCAGGCAGGCTACCCGGGTAAGCCCTTGATAAGTTTTTATCTTCCGGACTTTCCCGACTTTTTTACATCTTTCGGACTTCCGGACTTTACTGACTTTCGGACTTTCCCGACTTTTCTTCCTATTTTTGAAACTGATGCTTACTGTAACCAATCATACGCTCGAAAAACTGGAATTGCTGCTTAGAACTGCCGGCTACAGGGTGCGGTATGAGAAAGGTAATTTTAAAACAGGGGCCTGTTTGCTGCAAAACAGCAAAATAATAGTAGTAAATAAATTTTCGGGGCTGGAAAGTAAAATACTTGCTATTAGCGAGCTGGCCCGGGATCTGGAAATGGATTATAATTTGCTGGATGAAAAACAAATTGCTTTTCATCAGCAGCTTAAACAAATGAAACTGGAACTGTGACAATAACTTTTTTAGGAACCGGGACCTCACAGGGCGTACCTGTTATTGCCTGCAACTGTGAAGTTTGCACATCGGCTGATACGCGGGATGCCCGTTTGCGCACTTCTATTCTAATTGAAGATAAGGGTAAAGTTATTGTTGTTGATTCGGGTCCCGATTTTCGGCAACAGATGTTGAGGGCAAGTGTGCAGCGCCTTGATGCCATTGTTTTTACCCACGAACATAAAGATCATATTGCCGGGCTTGATGATATCCGCGCGTTTAACTACCGGCAAAAAGGCCCTGTTGATGTTTATGCCGACTTGCGGGTGCAGGCAGCACTTAAACGCGAGTTCCATTATATTTTTGAGGAATTTAAATACCCCGGCATTCCCCAGCTAAACCTGCACACTATTGGTGCTGAACCATTCGATATTGGGCACATAACCTTTACCCCCATCGAGGTTTTGCACTATAAGTTGCCTGTGCAGGGGTTCAGGGTAAATGACTTTACCTACATTACCGATGCAAAAACAGTATCGGATGAAGAGAAGGAAAAAATAAGAGGCAGCAAAATATTAGTGATCAACGCCTTGCAAAAGGAAAACCATATTTCACATTTCACATTGGATGAAGCCGTGGCGTTTGCCAAAGAAATAGGTGCGGAAAAAACTTATTTAACTCATATCAGCCATCGCCTTGGCAAACACCATGACATAGCCAAAGAGCTGCCGCCAGGCGTTGAGCTTGCTCATGACGGTTTACAACTGGAGGTTTAGCTACTACAATTCAACAGAGCTAACCCTGTCGATAGCTCCTTTGTAAAGGCCGAGATGACCGGTATTACGCAGATTGATCTTACCCCGGATAGTTATCTTTTTATTATTCATTGGGGTAAATCCGCCGTCACTAGCCTCAAACAAGCCGGTACGTGTGCCTTTTAAATATAATGGACAATCCTGGCTAAAATTTATCCACAAAGCATGCTTGTTTGAATGATCAACAAATAGACTGTCATTATACAAGGCCGATTGTTCCTTTGCTTCCTTATAAGTGCCTGACACTTCAACGTATTGCTCATCATAATCTTCAATACTGTCTATCAGCTGGGTAAACCCTATCTTTTTAAAGGTGATATTAACATCACAGTCACTTTTATAGATCTTTTTATCGCTGGTGCACGATTGCAAAAAAACGGGGAACAGGAATAAAATAACTACATGGTTATACAGCATAACAGAAGAACATTTTGCATAGGTAGGGGTCATAACTATGTATTTTGTTATACTTTTTACGGCACTTTGAGTTTGTTTGACCACATTGAAACTAAAAGGTTTAATTTTTTTTATTTATTATTTACAATTTCCGGTTTTTATATTGTAAACCCTAAAAATTTCTTTTTTAGCAGATAAACTTTACATTTAATTAAAATAATCAACTATGAATAAGCTACTATTTACAGTATTTATACTGCTCTTTGCAATTGGTGCCGGAGCACAGCAAAAAGTAATTCAATTGTATAATGGAGCAGCGCCAGGGTCTGAAAACTGGACCTATAGTGAGAAAGAAGTTAGTACTCCCTATTCAATTGTTTACAACGTTTCGCACCCCACTTTAACCGCTTATTTGCCCGACCCCGCAATAGCCACGGGAACAGCGGTAATAGTATGCCCCGGAGGTGGTTTTTATATCCTGGGAATGAAAGACGAGGGTGTAGAAGTAGCGCGCTGGCTCAATAAAAAAGGGGTTGCCGCATTTATTTTAAAATACAGGTTGGGACAAAGCTTAACTGATAACCCCGGACAAGAGCTGACCGAAAATATGAAGAAAAGCGATTTCGTTGATAAAATTAAATCAATTATTCCTTTTTCTGTTGCCGACGGTAAGGAAGCAATTAAATACGTGCGGACTCACGCTGCCGACTATGGCATATCCACCTCCAAAATAGGAATAATTGGATTTTCGGCTGGCGGCACCGTTGCTGCCTCAAGCGCATTTAACTATACTGCTGATAACCGACCGAATTTTGTGGCGCCAATATATGCATATATGCCACCGGCATTACAAGGTACCATTGCTGACGATGCACCACCGATGTTTATTTGCGCCGCAACTAATGATGAGCTGGGGCTGGCCTCACACAGCGTTGACCTTTATTCAAAATGGCTGGCATCAAAACATGTGGCCGAGCTGCATATTTATGAAAAAGGCGGGCATGGTTTTGGCTTACGTAAACAAAACATACCTACTGATACCTGGATTGACCGCTTTGGCGACTGGCTGGATCTGCAAGGATTGTTAAAACCAAAAATTGCTCCAAAACCTCAACCTCAGGATTGGCCCGGCATTAGGAGATATGCTGATCAGAACAGCAAGACCCCACCTCCTGCAAACGGCGAAAAACGTGTTATATATATGGGCGATTCCATTACCGATTTCTGGATCAATAATGATTCCACATTTTTTAAAAGTAACTCTTATATCAACCGTGGGATAAGCGGACAAACAACCGGGCAAATGTTGCTGCGCTTTCGTGAGGATGTGATCAGCCTGAAACCAAAAGTGGTAGTGATACTTGCCGGCATAAATGATATTGCCCAAAATAATGGCCCTACGAAGCCGGAGGATACTTTCGGTAATATTGTTTCGATGGCTGAGCTGGCAAGGGCAAACCATGTTAAAGTGGTGATCTCATCCATATTGCCTGCAAACAGACTTCCGTGGCGGCCATCAATAATCCCTACCGAAAAAGTGATCAGTCTTAATCAAATGCTAAAGGCTTACGCGGTTAAAAATAATATCGTATACCTTGATTATTATTCGGCTATGGTTGATAATGAAAAAGGCTTACCCGCCAACCTTGCAAAAGACGGTGTGCACCCAACCCTTGAAGGCTATAAGATGATGGAGCCGCTGGCTCAAAAGGCAATTGAAAAAGCGATGAAGGGGAGGTAGAGGTTAGGGGCCTTCTATTATGTCATTGCGAGGTACGAAGCAATCGCGAACTATACAAGTTCTACACCTTTCTATCTGCTCAATAAAGTTCGCGGTTGCCGCGCCGCGCTCGCAATGACATGAGGGGTGATACACTATCTCGCCATCTGCTTTTCCAGCTTACGGTGCATTACCTCCCTGGGTTTACTCTTTTTAGATTTTTTGCGTTTTCCCCACCAGATGATGAAGCCTGTTATGGGTAAGCTTGCGCAGATGAGGCTGGCTAAAAAGGCGATGATCTTGCCGGTAAGGCCCAGGATCTGCCCTACGTGGATATCATAGTTCATCTCATTCATTTTCATCCCCGGGCTTTTTTTGATCTGTGGCAGAACCTGCAGCAGCTTGCCGCTGTATTTATCAAAAGTATAGCTATCGCTGTTATAATAATGCAGGGTTTTGGCATAGGCCGTCACACCTACTGTACCGGCAACTGCATCATCGTAATAAATCAAAAACATTTGTGCCTGCGGCGATCTGTTTTGTGCCACAAGCAATGCCTGGTCAATTACAGGTTTATTTATTATTGCCGATTTTAATAATGAATCAGATTTCAATATTACCTTTTCGGAAGCATAACTTTTGCCTAAGTTGGCTGTAGCATAGATCCCTTCCCGCACCCAGTCGAAAGCGATAGACAAACCCGTTATAGCCAGTATAATGGTAATGCTTGTTGCATAGAAGCCCAATACGTTATGCAGATCGTAATTTACCCTGCGCCAGCGGCCGTTCCATTTTATGGTGAAGCTGCGCTTGCGGTCGCTTTTGCGTTTGGGCCACCACAGTACAATGCCTGTTATCATTATTAAAACAAATATGATAACCGAGATCCCAACTATTAAA
>JAQBOS010000665.1 GCA_028287925.1 Mucilaginibacter sp.
CGCTGATGCGCTCGCGCCCCGGAACGACAGTTTTGTCAGAGCGCCTTCATGCCGACTTTGCCGTCGGCGATTTCGATCAGATACACGTTCGGGAAGCTCTGGCCTCTCTCCTGGCCGGCAGGGCCGGACTTCTTGAACGCGATGTCGCCGTTCAGACCCTTGATGTTGATCTCCCAGAGTGCCGCCTTGATCGCGGCCGGCTCGGCCTTGCCGGCTTTCTCAATCGCCGCGGCTGCCGTGCGGATGCCGTCATAACCGCGAAAACTCTCGGTCACGCCGGCGAATTCAAAGCCGCGCTTCTTCCACTCGGTGATGAAGTAGTTGGTGGCTTCCGGATTCGGGGTCTTGTCGGGAAACCACGGCAGGAAGGTCGTCAGATGCATGGTGCCGTTGGCCGCGGCACCCGCCTGCGCGATGATCTGATCCGGGTTCTGCGAACCACCGGTGGTGATGATGCGCTTCTTCAGGCCGATTGCGGCCGCCTGCTTGAAGATCAGCGTAAGCTGATCGACGGCCGTCGTCACGATGATGGTTTCGGAATCGGTGGCCTTGAGCTTGGAGAGCTGCGCGCTCATGTCCTGCGCCGACTGGTCCATGGTCTCGACCTGGCCGATGGTGATGCCCTTGTCCTTCATCATCTTGCCGAAATCTTCTGCGGTGCCGCGGCCCCAGTCATTGTTGATGACGAGGAAGTCGACTTTCTTCAATTCAAGCTTGTCGACGATCTTGCTGAATGCCGCGGCCTCGACCGCCGACGGCGGCGAGATGCGGAAGATGTAGGGATTGCCTGACGTGGTGATCTTGCCTGCCGAGGAGGTCTCGACGACCATCGGAATCTCGTATTCGACCAGCTTCGGCATCACGGCCAGCGTCAAGCTGGAGCCCCAGGCGCCCATCATGACCGGCGTCTTGTCGCGGGTGATCAGCTTTTCCGCCACCGCAGCAGCTTCGGTCGGGTTGCTCTTGTTGTCTTCGATGACCAGTTCGATCTTCTTGCCGAGCAGGCCGCCCTTGGCGTTGATTTCGTCGGCTGCGATCTTGGCGCCGTTGACGACATAGGTGCCTGATGCAGCGAAGGCGCCGGTCAGGGGCTCATTGACACCGATCTTGATGGTTTGCGCGTGTGCCGCACCATCAAACAGAGCGAGCGCCAGGGCGATCGCCGGAACAGCTTTGAACGTTCGTGTCATGTGGTTCTCCAATCTAACGCTGTTGAAAACTGCGCAGTCCAAACTTCGCCGTTCCGCCAGGTGCGCGAACGTCGATCCTTCACGCCCGGTCTCCGTCTCGTCCGGTGAGCCGGCGGACAAATGCCGCCGCACGCTCACGCAAAAGACCGAAGATCAGCGAAATTCCATTAAGGTCGGCCGCCGGCGCAGCGGACTCGCTCGTTGCGCCCGACAGCCGTCGATCGAGATTGCCGGCGAACTCCGCGATCAATCGCGCCGCGAGATCGCGCACCAGTCCGCTGCGGCCGACCTGCGCCAGCATGCCGGTCAGGCTGTAGCCGATCGACAGTTCGACCCGCGTCGCCGCGCCGTCCTCGATCGGTAGTAGCCGGTAGCGGATTTCGCCCTGCGTGGAGGAGCGGCTGCGCTGGTCGCGGCCGACGCCGAGGATGCGGCCGGACAGATTTGCCGGATCGCGCTCGACCCGCGCGGCGCCGTTGAAATTTGCGGAGATCGGTCCGATCTTGACCCGGATCGCGCCTTCGACGCGCTGCGGCGTCGGCACGCCGGTCAGCGACGCACCGGGCAGGCACGACGCGACGGCGGCGATATCGTCGAACAGCGCAAATACTTTTTGCGGCGGATGGGCGACGCTGAACTGCTGTTCGAGGATGGTGGACGGGGTGAAGTCGGGAATGTCGAGCGGCGCAATCGCGTTTGCTGTTTCGGCCGCAGCCGGGCGCGCTGGCGCAGCCTTCCCCGCGCTCGCACATGCCTTGTGACCTGACCCAACCGGTCCGAGACTCTTGCGGCCGGCATCCGGCTCCGGCGCGATGTCGCGGGCGCGACGCGCCGAGATCACCGAATGCACGGCGCTGATGATGCCGACATAACCGGTGCAGCGACAGAGATTGCCGCTCATGCCGATCCGGATCTGCTGTTCGTCGGCTTCCGGCAGCCGCCGCACCAGATCGCGTGCCGACACCAGCATGCCCGGCGTGCAATAACCGCACTGCAAGGCGTGCTCGCGGGTGAATGCCGCGCGCAGCTCGATCGCGATCTCGTCGTCATCGAGACCTTCGATGGTGGTGATGGCGGCGCCATCGCAGGCAACGGCATAGGTGATGCAGGAACGCGCCGGCACGCCGTCGAGCAGCAGGGTGCAGGCACCGCAGACGCCGTGCTCACAGCCGAGATGGGTGCCGGTGAGATCGAGCCTGTCACGCATCAAATCGGCGAGGCTGGTGCGCGGCTCGACGAGAGCGTTAACGGCGCGGTTGTTGACGGTGAGTTCGATGGTGTTCATGCCGCAGCCTCCGCGATAGCCTTGCGCAATACGGCGACGTGGATGTGCCGGTCGGCGGCATGGGTGATGCCGGCCCTGGATAGCAACGTATCGGCAACGCGCGGATCAAAGCGCTTGGCGAAATCGCCGGTGATGCGACCACCGAACAGTTCGGCGTCCTCGACAATGATCGGCGCGGCCTCGACGGCGCCGATCACCACGCGCGCGGTGCTGGCCTCGGGATCGATCAGCACTGCGCCGATGGCGTGGGCGAACTCGCCGGTCTTGCGGCAGGCCTTCGCGTAGCCCCAGCGCGCCGACGCGGCCATCACGGGCACGCGGACGTTCTCGACGATTTCGCCCGGCCGCAGCACGCTTTCGAGCGCGCCCAGGATAAAATCCTTCATCGCAACGCGGCGTACACCTGCGACGCTGCGCAGCGTCAGCGTCGCACCCAGCGCCGACAGCGCGGAGACCCAGTCCGCAGAGGGATCGGCATGGCTGAGCGAGCCGCCGATGGTGCCGCGGTTGCGCACCGCGCGATAGGCGATGGCGCTGGCGACGCGCTGCATGGCGCCGCGGGTGACATCGGGAATCCGGCCGTCCTCGATGTCGGCATGGGTGACGCAAGCGCCGATCACGAGATCGTCGCCGTTGCGTTCGACATGCTTCAACTCGGCAAGCCCGGCGATATCGACGATCAAATCCGGCGCGACAAGGCGCAGATTCAGCATCGGCCCGAGCGACTGGCCGCCGGCGATGATTTTGATCACGCCGTCGGTGCCGGCCATCGCGGCAAGCGCGGCCGGCAGGTCGCGCGGGCGTTCATAGGCGAAGGGGGCCGGCTTCATGCCGCCGGCCTTTCCGCGTCTCGTGCCTCGAGAATGGCTTCGATAATGCGGCGCGGTGTGATCGGTGAATGCAGCAGTTCGACGTGCAACGGCCGCAGCGCGTCGTTGACGGCATTGGCGATGGCTGCCGGCGGCGCGATGGCGCCACCCTCGCCGATCCCCTTGACGCCGAATTTCGTATAGGGCGACGGCGTTTCCATATGATCGAGACGTGGCGCCGGCACTTCGGTCGGGCCCGGCAGCAGATAGTCGGCCAGCGTGGTGGCGAGCGGCTGGCCGGCACTATCGAACGGCATCTCTTCGTACAGCGCGGTGCCGATGCCCTGCGCAAGGCCGCCATAAATCTGGCCATCGACGATCATCGGATTGACCAGCACGCCGCCGTCTTCAACGATCACGTAGTCGAGGATCTCCACATCGCCGAGATCGGGATCGACCGCGACGATCACCGCATGCGCCGCATAGCTGAAGGTGCCGGAATCGCGCTGCGGCTTGTAGCCGGAGGTGGATTCCAGCCCGCCGGGATCGACATCGCCCGGCAGATCCTGCGGCCGACGATACCAGGTGTGCGCGATTTCCTTCAGCGTGACGCTGCCGCTGGCGCCGCGAATCTCGCCGTCGCTCAAAACGACATCAGCTTCGTCGAGCTGCAGCAGTTTTGCGCCGATCCGCTTGGCGCGTTCGCCGAGTTCGTGGCAGGCGGTGGCGACGGCGCCGCCGGCCATCACCATCGAGC
>JAQBOS010000256.1 GCA_028287925.1 Mucilaginibacter sp.
CTGCCAGTGATACATGGTAGCCATAATCATCCTGTAAGGTTTCTGTTATTTCATTTAGTGTAGCATCACTAAAGCGCAAAAGATGCTGGGTCCAGCTCGTAATTTTCACAGGCTCGGCAAGTTTTCTTTTTTCAACCAGATGCTTGTGGGCATATTCAATATAATCGCCCGGTTTCATAACCAGGGCGTTATGACTGGTTAAAACAGAGTCGAAGTAATCAACCCGGATCTTTCCGTTCACCAACCCGACATTGGTTTTATTATGCCTGTTCTTTACGTTAAATGTGGTACCCAGCACTTCAATATTCACATCGCTGCAATGCACGATAAAACGTTCGGACGTTTTAATGTGCAGTGTGTCGCGGTTAATGTGGCGTACTTTAAAAAATCCCTCCCCGCTGATCCAAACCTCGCGCGGGCCCTTTTCCCAATGAGCAGCATATTTTATGGTGGAATTGCCATTCAGCACTACTATAGATTGGTCGGGCAGGGTAACAGTACGCACTTCGCCATAAGTAGTGGTAACCGTGCGGTCTTTATTATAAAGCCATAATGCCAAACCAACTGAACTAACCAGTAACAGCATTGCAGCAATGCGCAGGTATTGCGGCATCCTGAAGATCTTTGGTTTAACAGCATGCCGCTCCAGGATCCCGGTTTCGATCCGGTTCCAAACCAACGCCTGGCGGTCTTCATTATAAAAGGTATCCTGTTTGCGGTAAGCAGTAATTATTTGCGCAGCCTGGGTAATAGTGTCTTTTTTACCAGGGAATTGGTCGATAACTGAATTCCAGAATAAATTAGTTTCTTCATCAGGGCTTATAACCCACTGAATAAAAAAGTCGTCATCAAGAAAATTTTGCAGCGTATATGTAGCGTATTTAGAATAATCCATGTATAATAAGAGTTTGTTTTTATTCTTATATACACGGAGGTGGGTAAATTATCCCTTCATTTCAAAAAAAAATTAAAATAGTTTGTGAGTTTACTTTTTTAAGGAGATAGCATATCGTTTTGTGAGTCATATTTTGATCTGATCAATTGAACATGTGCAATTCAAAACCGAACGACCTAATGTCCGGTTTTGTTACAATACCTATTTCAAATACCATATAATTTTCTATTTATCAACAGGTTAGTAATTTGGAACAGCGATTGAGGCAGTTAATTTACTTGAATCCATATACTTTCCATATCACTCTGTATGACCTGCTCTTCCTGGGAACGATATTTATCGGACTGGGTCTTGCGCTGCTTTTAGGATTCACCAAAAGGATCAACCAAATCGCAAACCGGTTTCTTGGCCTGGCCCTGGTCTCTGTCGTTTTGTGGGTGGTATGGGTATTGGGCATTGACATCAGGCTGGGGACCTACTTTCCCCGCTGGAGCTGGCTGCCGCTACAATTTTCGCTGGCACCTGGCCCCCTGATCTATTTTTATGTGCTTAAAATAACCCTGCCTGAATATAAACTCCGCTCAAAGGATCTGCTGCATTTCATCCCCATGTTCTTGCAGCAGGGTGTGCTGATATTGGAGATTAAGGAGAGCATAAGGACGGGCGCAGCTACTTATGATACGCTAACCTTTCAGCAATTGAACCCGGTATTGCAATTACTAGCGTTTATTTCGGTTGCCATCTATTTGTATTGGTCTTTCAAGCTGATAGAACGCTTTTATCAACGGCTGGAATTTAATAATTTGAGCGACCGTTACCGGTACGAATTGCGGTGGCTGCATCGTTTACTGACGAGCTTCGGCCTGTTATGGTTATTGTGGATCCCTTATACCGCCGTGGATTATTTTTATTACCATCACCAGTTAGGCGTACATGCTTATTATCCCTTGTATCTCCTTTTAGCGGTAATAAGCATCTGGATGGCGGCCGCAGCTTTTTTAAGACAGGAGGCTGGCGTGCTGGCTGCAGCTCCTTCATTTTTAAAGCCGCGGCTTCCTGCTGAGTTAAAGCAAAAAGGTATCTGGCTGAAAAAAATCGTCAATACCAATTGTTATTACGAAGACCCGGAACTGAGTTTAGTTTCACTGGCTGAAAAGCTTGAGCTGACTACCCATGAATTGTCCCGGATAATCAATACGGTGCTTAAAAAAAGTTTTAATGATTTTATCAATGAATTTCGAGTTGTTGACGTAATCCGGAAAATGCAGGATCCTGCTTATGACCATATAACCCTGCTTGGTATTGCATTTGAATCGGGATTTAATTCTAAAACTACTTTTCATCGCATCTTTAAGCAAATGACAGGGAAAAGCCCGGCGGAATATAAGCACGAACGGAAAAAAGGAATCCCATCTTATAACTTGGAACTCTATTCACGAATGGCACCGGTAATTTCGTACCAGCAAACCGCTCCGAATTGGACGGGTACGAAATTAAACCTCAATTATATGTTTAGCAATTATTTAAAAACTGCCTGGCGCCACATCACACGCCATAAAATGTATACCGCTATTAATGTTATGGGGCTTGCGTTGGGGATCTGCGGGTGCCTGGTCATTTACCTAATCACGAGTTTTGAATTCAGTTTTGATACTTTTCACCCGGATAAAGGACGCATTTATTGTGTCGATGCAAGCTTAGCAGGCAATACGGACCCGGACCATGCTCATTGGAATTGCGTTCCTGCTCCAATGCCCGATGCTATGCGGAATGAAATGTCAGGCCTTGAAAAAGTAGCAGCTTTTCAGCTTTATAATCCAAAAGTGAAGATAAAGACAGGCGACAAAGTCATTAAGGCATTCGACGGGACAGAAGGAATAATTGCCGACGCGGACTATTTTGACATATTACACTACACCTGGTTAAGCGGCAGTAAAAAAACATCGCTGACTAACCCCATGACCGTAGTGCTCACACAAAGCCGCGCGAAAACCTATTTTGGGAACCTGCAACCAGATGAAATGATCGGCAAAACGATCACTTACGATGATTCGCTTACAGTAACGGTAACCGGCATCCTGAAAGATTGGAATGAAAACTCCGATTTCAACTTTTCCGATTTTATTTCATTCAGTACCATTAACAGCAGTTTTTTAAAACACCAGATCGCATTGGATAACTGGCATGTACAGAGTCATGGCAGCCAGGAACTGGTGAAATTGCCGGTGGGCGTTAACCCGTCACAAATAGACAAGCAATTCCCGTCATTCATCAAAAAACATCTTGACCCTGATCCGCACACCAAATTACATATGCAGCTTCAGCCATTCACCGGCATTCACTTTCACCGCGAATATGGTGGAGAAGGGATGAAGGCCGACCTGAGAATACTGTACGTCCTGTCCGCAGTGGCTATATTCATATTATTTATAGCGGCTGTTAATTTTATCAATTTATCAACGGCGCAATCCATACAAAGAACCAAAGAAATAGGCATACGCAAGGTGCTGGGCAGCGGAAAAAGCGCTATCCTTTTCCAGTTTTTGACAGAAACGTTTACTTTGGCCTTGCTGGCAGTAGCCATAGCAGTTATTGCCGTAAGGCCTGTATTGAATTTATTTGCTGCATATATCCCGCCTGGTGTAAAGTTCGATTTTACGGAATACACCACATGGATATTCCTTATCTGCGTTGCGGTTTTTACCACATTACTGGCAGGGCTCTATCCCGCAAGGCAGCTATCGGTATTTAAGCCTGTGGCCAGCCTTAAAGGCGAAATAAATGAAAAAACGGGTAGTAAAGGCTACCTGCGTAAAAGCCTTATCATTTTCCAATTTACCATATCCCTTATTTTCATTATCGGGACCATCGCGATCGGCAGGCAAATCAGCTATATGCAAAACCAGGAACTGGGTTTTAAAACCAGTAACATTGTCACTCTAAGAAGCCTGTGGAATGATCAAACGGGAAAAATGAAGGTGCTTGCCCAAAAGGTAAAACAATTGCACGGGGTTGATCAGGTTATAACGGAAGCTTTCCCGCCGATGGGCTTTGCGCATAATGGGAATAGTATCAAATTACAGGGAAGGAACAAAGACTTTATCAATGCTTCTGTACATTCGGGCAACGAAGACTTTGTGCCATTTTACAATATGAAAATAGTTGCCGGCCGCAATTTGCTTCACAGCGACAGCACAAGAGAATACCTGCTAAATGAAACAGCTGTAAAAGCGCTGGGTTTTAATAATCCTGAAAAGGCTATCGGTAAACTTTTGTTATTTGGAGGACAAAGTAAAGCTTATCCCATAGCCGGTGTGGTTGCCGATTTTTACGAGAATTCGTTCCATCAGCAAATTATGCCGGTAGTTATTGCCAATGACCCCAGCATTCAAAAGGGCATAGCGCTAAAGTTAACTCCTGCTGAATACCAGAAGGGTGATATCCCGTTGCTGGTAAACCACATTGCAAAGGAATGGAAAAAACTTTACCCTGAAGAACCCTTTGACTATTCTTTCCTTGGCGATTCCATTGCCCGGTTATACGAGAGTGAGCAACAAACCCAGTGGCTCATGCGGACAGCAACGCTTATAACCATCTTTATTTCGTGCATGGGTTTGTTCGGCCTGGCGATGTTTACCACCGAAAGAAGAACCAAGGAGATCAGCATCAGGAAAGTGCTGGGCGCCAGTGTAACCAATATATTAACCATGCTTAATAAGGAAGTGGTTGTACTGATAGCTGTTTCATTACTGGTTTCATCGCCCATCGCCTGGTTCTTTATACACAAGTGGCTGCAGAACTTTGCCTACCATACCAATTTGAGCTTTTGGATATTTATAATGGCAGGTGCGGGGGCCTTGTTAGTAGCATTGGCAACTATTAGTTTCCGGACGATGAGGTCGGCTATGGCGAATCCGGTGAAGGGGTTGAGGAATGAGTAGATGATTGCACGCCCGGTTCTTCGTCGCCGGTTCAAGCGGGACGCTTGAATCCAAACACAGGTCAACGCCCCGCTGACTTTACCAAATGACTTTCAGTGTTCGCGCTGCTATACCCAGTACTCGTGTGCCGAACCTACAAACCCCGCCCTCACCGGGTTTTCGTGAGTATAATCGATTTTTTGTTCGATAACCGCAGGGGTGTAAAGCACAACCGGGTAATTGCCGTTTTGCCAAAGTTGATGTTTTTCATTTAGCGGATTGTGTTTACCTGCCCTGTCAAAGGCTTTCAGCATCCAGTCACGCCGGCTTTCCTGTGTGTTGCCGGCTATCATCTTATAAAGTTCTTTTGATGTGTAGCTTTTAAAGCGCCCCAAAACATCGCCTAATGAGCCATCTGTAACGTTGGCCACCAAATGGATGTGGTTAGTCATAATGACGTACGTATAAATATTCAGGTTTGCGTTTTGCTGGCACCAGGCCAGGTTTTCAATAATGAAATCATTGTAATAACGACGGGTAAACGGGTAAATACGTCTATCCAGTCTACTACGGTTAAAGTAACGAAGTAAAGCTCGTCGGTTGAGGCGTTGCGTTGCATGGTAATAAACATGCGGAATATTTTGTGACATTGCAAAAGAGTTATTGTAAGCGAGACGCTTACATTGGTGTGGATTCAAGCGGGACGCTTGAACCGGCGGGGACGCTTGAAGAGGTCAAAAGCCCCGACGATATGAAGGCTATCATCTTCTTGTTTTTTTATGTTAGTGATAGAGGCAGAGCCTCGTCAAATATTGTAGCCGCGGGTTTCAACCCGTGGTGAAAAAAGAGAAAGCGAATAAGAACCATCGGTTCGGCCCATTTTTTCGGCATGTTGGTTGTCAATTGACGTTACCGCTACTATCGGATAAATGAGCAATATGCCCCGTGCCTACGGCACTCATGTTCG
>JAQBOS010000284.1 GCA_028287925.1 Mucilaginibacter sp.
CCGGGTGTTTTTAAACCCGGTAAGGTTAGTACCCGGTCATCCGTAATTGCTGAAACAGGCATTCTATCTTTCATGATCTCGATTTAAGTTGATATAAATATACAGATATTTTTAATGCGGGCTATGAGCGGTTTTTTTCTTAGAGCCAAAGGGTTCGAATCCCTCCGGGGCTACAAAGCCGCTTTACGAAAGTAGAGCGGCTTTTTTTATTTTTGTGATAATTGGTTCATTTCAGAAAATAACATGGCGAAGTTTTTTAAAACACCCGATCAAATAGCCGCTTTGATGCAGCACTGGTTCCTTTCTTATTATCGTGAGGAGATAGATTTCTTTTCTGGTTCGGAAACTTTCACCTTTTTTGATCTGGTACATGAAGACCTTCGATTGAGACTTCTCCAGCGCGTAAATTTAGAGGAGAGTGAAAAACCCGTATTCCTACTTAATTGCGACAATGACGTGTTTGTATTGAATACAACCCATAGATTTATAAGGGCTGGTGAATCTGATATTGAATCTGTTTTTTATACGGACTTTGACTGGCACGTTGGCTATAAATCAATAGCAATTACGATAAATGGAAAGTTAAGAGGAGTTAAGTCAGACGGATATTTTGCCGAGTTTGGTTTGAGAAAACACGGTGGCGAAATTGTATATTGGCTGATCCCGACCGGAAGAGCGGGGTTTGCTTTTTGGAATGTCACAAAAAAAAGCGCTCTTATAGGGCGAAAATATCTTTAACAGGTCCGTTGAAAGCTGCGAACTTTCCTTCTTATGGCTTGTCTTTCATCGTAATAATAAACATTATCGTTCAGCTAAAAGCCTCAACTCATAAAAAAAGGGGTTCGAAAAGTTTCCCCTAGGAGCAACAAGTAAAAAGCCTCGAATCGGAAGATTTGGAGCTTTTTTGTTTAATAGAATTTATATAAGTTTACGTTTGTTAAAAAAAAATGGCGTATATAATGATAGACATAGAGAGTGATGGCCCCATACCGGGCGATTATTCAATGATTTCTTTTGGTGCGGTTTTAGTTAACAAAGAACTGACCGAAACTTTCTACGGTAAACTCAAACCAATCTCTGATAAATTTATTCCGGAAGCGTTGGCAGTTTCGGGGCATTCACGAGAGGAAGTTTTATCTTTTGATGATCCCGAAAAGGTTATGATTGATTTTGCCACTTGGATAAAAAATGTTTGCAAAGACAGACCCATATTTATTAGCGATAATAATGGCTTTGATTGGATGTTTATATGCTGGTACTTTCATCATTTTACTGGCGACAATCCTTTTGGGTTTAGTTCGCAAAATCTGGGAAGTCTTTACAAAGGCATCGAAAAAGACACTTTTAAAACATTTAAACATCTACGAAAAACAAAACATACCCATAATCCGGTAGATGACGCTAAAGGTAACGCTGAAGCATTATTGACTATGAAAGACGACTATGGATTGAAAATTAAATTTTCATAAATATATGGCGCGTGGTAATTTCAATAAGATAAATGATAACATCAGCGTTATCACTCAGAGAAAAAGCCCAGGTAAAACGTCCGATTTTTTAAAAGCATTTTTGGTAGAACTTTTTCCCATTGAACAAGTTGAAAACCTTTCCGAAGAGGAAAATGATTTGGGGTGGGGGCATGATGAACTTATAATCTATATTAATCCGGAATGGAGAATTCCTTATAAACACCTAAAGATTAAAATAGAAAGAAGAATAAACTTACTTGGCGACCAGGATGAATACCAGGTATGGGTTGAACTCGATTTTGACAAAATAGAGCGTTTAGGTTCTTTTTACAAAACATCCGACTTCTTTTCTGAAAAAGATGAGTGGCTTGATGCGATTAACAACAACGACCAGTTTAAAAAAATAAAGGATTCTGAGCCAACAAAAATTACTACCGGAGATAATTTTGATTGTCTTGGCTAAAATTATTTAGCTCGCCGGGCTCATATCCGCCACAAGCGGACATAGTTTTGAGTCCTGTTCCCGCTCGGATTTAAGGCGATTGGGAGCAGGACTCGAATCTTTAGAAACAGAATTTAAAAAGTCCTAAATCTACGCCGGTTCTTTTGCTTTTCTTGCAAGAAAAAAAGTCCGGGCACTCGAACATTTACAAAAATATTATGTTAAGTAAATTTCAATGATGCCATTTTTCTATTTCTTCATACTTCACTTAATATCAATATATTACAAATAGTTAGGATGCGGCTAATAGTCTTAAATCCGCTAAAAAGGGGTTCGAAAAGTTTCCCTTATGGGCTACCAACTCTCCCATCCATGTAATAAGTATGGGAGAGCCTTTAAAGAAAAGTTTTATTAAAGGCCTCGGATGAATTCCTGAAGGCTTTTTTCGTGCCATCAACAATCTTTACATTTAATAAAAAGGGAGTTTCAGGTACTAATAATCTTAAAGATTAGTGCAGCGGTTGCGATACCGATGACTTCATCTGTAAGCCATCAGCGTCGATGAACTGCTCCGGCAGGTTAAGGCCTGCCAAATAGCAAGAATTTATTTAATCGCCAGCAAGTCTACCTTTTCGATTACCGGATTGGTAGCCAGCAATTCAGGCGCTTTAGCCATCAGTGCTTGGGCGATATCGCCGCCCAAGTGCGCGTTGCGACCGGCCTCATCCGTAAAGGTGTCGAAAATACCGAAAGTGGATGGCCCGATTTGAAGGGCGTACCAACGCACAGTTTCTGTTTCGGCTTGAGCCAAAGGCAAAGCGCTTTTTATAAAATCAGCGACTTCCTGTTCTTTACCGGGTTTAGCTTCCAGGCGCGCGAGTAATGCAAATTTTTCCATGATGTTTATTTGTTGAATTTAAAAAAAATGCCAATCAGGATCATCCCCAATAGCAGATGGCAAAACTATCTAATCCGCCCCTCAAAAAAGGTGAACTGGTTCACAAAAAACGCTTCCCGAAAAAATGCGTTCTTTGCCCTTGTTGGTGTTGTCACCAACAAGATGGATGAGGCCGAAATGTGTACCTCACGAAAAATGCTTTAGCGGCTATGTTCACCTCATAAGCATCATGGGCTGTTGGTGACAACACCAACAACGGCGGCAAATGAATAAACGTTAGCCATTGTGCTGCTATGAAACTTTAGTGCTATATTCGGATAGAAAAATGAGATGTTTGACAAAGACCTCGAATATAAAATAATCAAAGCAGATCCTTCAATTTCGCACTTTGTTGAAAGGTTTTGGATGCTTGCCAATCATTCGGACAACGAAAAAGAAATTGTTGTTATCCCGGATGGCAGGATAGATATTCTTTTCTCTTATTCAGCAACAGAGCCTTTCCACATTACCCTGATGGGACTGGAAAGTGAACCTACACAAACTACTTTTCCCAAAAAAACTTTATTTTTTGCCGTTAATCTTAAATTGCTGGCTATTGAATACCTCCTTAACACCAGCATTTCAAATTTAGTAAACCAAGCCCAACAGTTACCGCCTGATTTTTGGGGAATTACACAACATGACCTTGATGATTTTGACAAGTTTTGTGAAAAGGTCTCCAACAAAATAAAAACACTTTTACCGCAGGAAACTGACAACCGGAAACAAAAACTTTTTGAATTAATATATGCATCAAACGGCGCATTGACGGTTAAAGCATTATCCGAAAAAGTATATTGGACCAGCCGGCAGATCAACCGTTATTTTAATCAGCATTTTGGGCTTTCTTTAAAAGCTTATTGTAATATTTTAAGATTCAGGGCTTCATTTCAACATATCAAAGAAGGCAAGCTTTTTCCCGAACAAAACTTTACAGACCAGGCCCATTTTATAAAGGAAATAAAAAGACTTTCGGGTGTAACACCAAAAGAATTATTCAAAAACAAAAACGACCGATTTATACAATTCTCTGCCTTGTCTCAGAAGTAGCTTTGCATCATAATTAAAATTTGCAATTATGATGATCCAAAACAAAAAAATAGCCATTGTTGGCGGCGGACCTGGCGGCTTGACACTTGCAAGGCTTTTACAGCTCAAAGGTGCAAATGTAAAAGTGTATGAAAGAGACATTAATAAAGATGTAAGAGTGCAGGGCGGCGCGCTTGACCTTCATACCGAATCGGGTTTAGCAGCCTTAAAAAAAGCAGGCTTGATTGATGCATTTCAGGCCAACTACAGGCCAGGCGCAGATAAAATTCGTGTGGCAGATAACCAGGCAAAAATTCATTTAGACCAACACACAGAGGAATCCACTGAAATATTTGGCGACAAAAATCATCGGCCTGAAATTGACCGGGGCCCCCTGAGGGAGATCTTATTGAGCTCATTACAGCCGGATACGGTTGTTTGGGACAGTCGCATTGTATCTATAAAACCTATCCGGGACGCCTGGAAATTAGTTTTCGAAAATGGTAGCACCACCATGGCCGACCTGGTAATAGGGGCCGATGGTGCAAATAGCAGGATCAGGCCATTTGTTACGGATCTTAAGCCTTTTTGGACAGGTATAACAATGTTGGAAGGTTCAATAAAAGATGCGGAAAAAACAGCGCCCATTATTCACAAACTACTTAAAGGAGGTAAGATCTTTGCTTTCGGAAACGAAAAAACTTTAATAGTAAGCTCAAAAGGCGATGGCAGCTTTGGCTTTGCAACAGCTTGTAAAACAAGTGAATTTTGGTATAAAGATAGTGGAATAGACTTTACAGATAATACGCAGGTATTGGCCTGGTTTAAAAAGGAATTTTCAGAATGGGGCAGTATCTGGTGGGAATTATTTACCAATGAAAAAACACTTTTCATTCCGCGGCCGCAATATTGTATGCCGTTAGATCAAAAATGGGAAGCCAGGCCGAACATAACGCTTATAGGCGACGCAGCCCATTGGATGCCGCCGTTTGCCGGCGAGGGCGTAAATATGGCAATGTTAGACGCGCTGGAATTGAGTGAAAGTCTTACAAATCCTGCATTTGATAACGCACAAACCGCTATCGCAAATTATGAAAAACGGATGTTTGCACGATTTGCTAAAATAGGGCAGGCAACATTATTTAATACCGAATGGATGCACAAGCCTAAAGCGCTTGAAAATATGCTAACGATGTTTAGCAGGAATATCCTGAAACAGGGCAGGTTTATTGGTAAGATGTGGGCAAGTGTTACTTTAATTCCATCAATCCGTAAAGCAGTCGGGCTTTCACCAGGTCAAAACGCGTTGACATAGAACGAAGGGTAGCAGATAACATTGGATTTGTCGCTATTGGAATCTGGCAGGTCTAACCATTTTCATCCGGAGACCAGTCATCGCTGAAACTGCCCATCCATTGATGATACATTTCATCTCCGGTATGTTGGGTAAATTCAATATTTAATTGATTAACTTCCAATTCAAGAACCTCGTTGCAAACCCTGATCAGCGCTTTGGAAAGTTCGGTCCTGATTTCAACAGACCTCCCGGCTCTTACATCGCACATCAGTATGGCTGCCGGTGCAGGCTCATCTTCACTACAGCGCCAAACTCCGCCTTCGCCTAATTCCCGGATAGTAACCGTTATCCGCTTAACGTTTGAATTCATAATCCTGGAGTAAATATCTCCCATCTGTTTAGCTAATTGTTGCTTGATCGCGGTAGGATAACTTCGGGTTACCTCAAGTTGTAAATAGGGCATAATATGAAATCGAAATGGGTTGATTAATGTATGATCATTAAAGGCGGCTGACGTATTATTTGTTTCATTTGTTTTGATAAAAGGATAACCCGGCGCTATGTTTTAAATACCAGCGCCTTATTATATTCATAGTTCATCCGTGCAATATGTAACACGGAGATCTCCTGGGGGCACTCCACTTCGCAGGCTTCCGTATTAGAACAATGCCCAAAGCCTTCGGCATCCATCTGATCAACCATACTAATTACTCTGCCGGCTGCTTCTAATTTACCTTGCGGCAATAAAGCCAGGTGGGTAATTTTTGCCGAAGTAAAAAGAGCGGCACTTGAGTTTTTGCAGGTTGCCACGCAGGCGCCACAGCCAATGCAGGCCGCCGCATCAAAAGCAGCTTCTGTTACCTGGTGCGAAATCAGGATGCTGTTGGCTTCAGGAGGTTGTCCGGTTGATGCCGTGATAAACCCTCCGGCCTGTATAATATGATCAAACCCTTTGCGGTCTACTTTTAAATCGCGTACAATGGGGAATGCTGTTGCCCTGAATGGTTCAACATAAATGGTATCGCCATCCTTAAAACTGCGCATGTGCAGCTGGCAGGTAGTGGTATTGGATAAAGGGCCATGTGCCCGTCCGTTGATCATCATACCGCATTGTCCGCAAATACCCTCCCGGCAATCATGATCGAACTCTATTACGCGCTCTCCTTTTTGAACAAGGGTTTCATTAAGCAGATCCAACATTTCCAGGAATGACATATTTACCGATACATCGTCCAATTGATAACTTATCATTGATCCTTCCGAATCAAAACTGTCCTGCCGCCAGATCTTTAAACTCAATTTCATGTGAATAAATTTAAATGTAATTTATTTGTAGCTCCGCACCGTAAGTGCTACGTTCTCAAATACCAGTGGTTCTTTATGAAGTTCATGCCCCGGGTCTTTATCTTTCCACTCCCAGGCAGATACAAAACAGAAATCCTGATCGTTGCGTACGGCCTCGCCATCTGCGGTTTGGTATTCTTCCCTGAAATGAGCCCCGCATGATTCTTCCCTGGTTAAGGCATCATAACACATCAGTTCGCCCAGTTCCAGGTAGTCAGCTACCCTGCCCGCTTTTTCCAATTCACTGTTCACTTTATCATCACCGGTTATTTTAAGGTCTTTATAAAACGATTTTCTTAATTGTTTTATCTCTGCAATAGCAACTTCCAAACCCTCTTTACTGCGTGATAAGCCGCATTTGTCATATAATAGTTTACCCAATGTTTTATGGTAATGATCGGCAGAAAGATGCCCTTTCATTTGTAAAAATTGATTTAATTGTACCTTAACCTCATTTTCGGCCGCTGCAAACGCGGGGTGATCAGTGGTTATTTTTTCAGCCTTCATTTCATCCGCCAGGTAATCAGGAATGGTATATGGCGCTATGAAATAACCATCAACACATGCCTGCAGCAAGGAGTTTGCACCTAATCTGTTGGCGCCATGGTCTGAAAAATTGGCTTCTCCCAATGCAAACAAACCGGGGATGGTGGTCATCAACCGATAATCTACCCATAATCCACCCATTGTAAAATGCGCCGCGGGCGAAATTAGCATAGGTTGCTCATAAGCATTGATCCCGTTTATTTTTTCGTACATCGTAAACAGGTTGCTGTATTTTTCTTTGATCTTTTCTTTTCCCTGTTCCTTAATTGCTTTAGAAAAATCAAGACAAACCGCATTTTTCATCGGACCAACACCGCAGCCTGCATCTATGCGTTCTTTGGCCGCCCTGGATGCTATGTCTCTGGGCGAAAGATTACCAAAGGCCGGGTAGCGGCGTTCCAGGTAATAATCCCGCTCCTCTTCGGGGATCTCTTTTGGAACCCGGTCATCGCCGGGTTTCTTTGGAACCCAGATCCGGCCATCATTACGCAGAGATTCAGACATCAGGGTTAACTTAGACTGGTGTTCGCCGGATTGCGGCAGAGAGGTAGGGTGAAACTGGATCCAGCTTACCCCCGACATAAAGGCCCCTTTTTTGTGGGCACGCCATATGGCTGAGCTATTACAGCCCATAGCTAATGTTGACAGGTAATATACTTTTCCATAACCGCCGGTAGCTAACACTACGGCATTTGCCGCATGGCGTTCTATTTGCCCGGTAAGCAGGTCGCGCGCAATAATACCTTTGGCTTTACCATCAATAACCACCAGTTCCAGCATTTCGTGCCGGGTAAAGGTTTTTACTTTCCCTAAACTCACCTGCCTCATCAAAGCCTGGTAGGCGCCAAGCAATAATTGTTGCCCGGTTTGCCCGCGTGCGTAAAAAGTACGCGATACCTGCACCCCACCAAAAGACCGGTTATTGAGGTAGCCACCGTATTCCCTTGCAAAGGGCACTCCCTGAGCAACTGCCTGGTCAATCAATTCTGCCGAACATTCTGCAAGGCGGTAGACATTGGCTTCGCGCGAACGAAAATCACCACCTTTTATCGTATCATAAAACATCCGGTAAACGCTGTCGCCGTCATTTTTATAATTTTTGGCAGCATTTACACCACCCTGGGCCGCAACCGAATGCGCCCGGCGCGCAGTATCCTGGAAGCAAAATGATTTTACGTTATAACCCTGCTCAGCCAGCGAAGCGGCGCATGACGCACCTGCCAGCCCGGTACCCACAACAATAATATCAAACTTTTTCCGGTTAGCCGGATTAACAAGCTTAGCGTGTTTTTTATAATTATTCCATTTTTCAGCAAGCTCGCCTGCCGGAATTTTTGCATCTAATATCATGATAAGCTATTTAAGTAAACAAAAACAGGCATTGCCATAAATCCGAGGGTTATAACTAAGGTATAGATCCACCCTAATATTTTTATCCATTTTACATATTTGGGATGAAATACCCCCAACGTGCGTGCCGCGCTAAAAAAACCGTGTAGCAAATGGAAACCTAATGCAATTAATGCTACCTCATAAACCAATACATACCACAATTGCTGGTAAGCTTTTACAACAATGGTATACAGGTCTTTATTCCCTTTTGCATCAAGCGGCAGGTTGGTGAATTTGTATTGGTACCAAAAATCTTTAAAGTGGATGATCAGGAACAGAAATATGATAGTACCCAGTAAGCCCATATTGCGGCTATACCATACACTGGCTGCACCACGCTTATCATAGGCATATTTAGTTCCGTTAGCTCCCGCATTTTTTCGCGTAATTAATATCGCATAAACCGTGTGCCCAATAATGGATGCGTAAAGAACGTAGGCAACTATTTCTATAATAATATTACCCGCCAGCAAATGCGAATACCAGTTGAACTGTTCCCTTGCCCGTTCAGGTGGTAAAAACAACTGCAGGTTGCCTAACAAGTGGATGATCAAAAAGAAACACATAAACAGCCCCGTGCCTGACATCCATAATTTATGCTGAAGTGTAGTAGCTTTCATTGAGAGAGTATATGATTAGGTAAATATTATTGCTGCAAATTGCCACTTACGGCTACCATAAACCGATCACTTTCCACCATAAGCCACCTACTATAAACCAAACCAGCAGGAATAATACGCTTATAAAAAAACCGTGTCTCCACCAATCCTTCATATCTACATAAGTGCTTCCAAAAAAGATGGGAGCCGGCCCGTGCCCATAATGAGTTAACGAACCCATCAGCGTAGCACATGCACCTAAAAATATAGCCAGCATGGTACCGGGTACGCCTACCGAAATACCCACCGCTAAAAACACGGAGTACATAGCTGCAGCCTGTGCAGTGGCACTGGCAAACATATAGTGGCAATAGGAGTAAACCAGGATAATAATAGGAAAAGCCATCTGCCAGCTCAAATGCGCCATTTTTGCGCCCACCAGGTGCCCGAACCAGCCAATAAAACCCAGTGAGTTAAGGTAAGAGCCCATCATGACCAATGAAGAGAACCAAACAATAGTGTCCCAGGCCCCTTTTTCCGATTTCACATCTTCCCAGGTTAATACGCCACAGAGTAATAAAATACATAAACCTATCAGCGCGCCGGTAGTGGCATCAATCGCAAACAAATTACCGAAGATCCATAACACCAGCAGAATAATAAAGGTAGCTACCATTAACCATTCCTGTATAGTTATCGGGCCCATTTCCTTTAGTTTTACGGCGGCCATAGCGGGTGCTCCGGCGGTCTTTTTTAATTCAGGGGGGTAAAACTTATATAAAAATAAAGGGGTTAGTAAAAAGCAAACCAAGCCAGGCACAACGGCAGCTATGAACCAGCTGCTCCAGGTAATGGTTATGCCTAAATCTTTAGCAAACTTTTGCGCCATTGGGTTACTTGCCGTTGCCGTTAGAAATATGACCGAAGTGATCATGTTGGCATTGTAGCTGCTTAAGGTTAAAAAAGCGCCTATTTTACGGTGAGTTTCGGGCTTATCCGGCTCCGACCCCATGTTGACCGCAATAGATTTCATAATGGGGAATATTACACCGCCCGCCCTTGCGGTGTTACTGGGTATAGCGGGAGCCAGTATCAGGTCGGCTGTGTTTAAGCCATAAGCCAGGCCAAGGGAGCTTTTACCAAAAATGCGGATAAAGTTATAAGCCAGCCGGGTGCCTAATCCTGTTTTGATAAAGCCGCGGGCAATAAAAAAGGCCAGGCCTATTAACCAAATAGTAGAGTTGCCAAAACCGCTTAAGGCATTGGCAATAGATTTAACCGGATTACCCGGCGCTAATACTTCAGTGGCGGCGCAGAGGGTAATCCCTAACATAGCCATGGTACCCATAGAAGCGGCCTTCAAAATAATACCGATAATGGTTGCCGCAAAAATAGCCAGCAGGTGCCAGGCGTTGGGCTTAACCCCATCCGGAACGGGGATAAACCAGATAATTAAACCAATTACAGCTGTTATAATCAGTGATTTTAAGTTGATTTCTTTCATAAAAGATAGTTTAACCGTGATAGTAATTAAAACCTTATTTGTAATTGGATATAACCTAAATTATGTGTGTAGATAGTGGTTAAAGGCACATTTGTTTTATACACATCAATGGACACCCCTCCCTGCAGGGCGGCGTAAAAATCATCGGCAAATATGAATGTCAGGTTTGGGATAATTGTTTGCCTTGGGTTACTGTCCAGCTTATAATTTTCATCAAAATACTCATATCTTGTTGAAAATTCAATGGCCCTAACCCGTGGTAATTTGTAATCATAACGCAGTATTGGAAAAATATAAAAACCCCGCATTTTAACCATGCTCAAATCAGGTTTGATGGTATAGGTATTAAAAAGGGCAAAATTAGTTCCGTTTTTGTATTCGCCGCCTAATGACAGTTTCCATTTTTCATTCAATATTATCCTTCCTAATATGTCACCGCCCCAGGCATTGCCTGTTCCGGTGCCAAAACTGCCCGAAGCTGCGTTTATGCCGATAGTTAAATTCTTTGCCAGGCTTGTTTCCAGCCTGCCGTAAACATTTTTTGCATTATCATTATCAGTTGGTTGGTTTCGGTTATTACCATTATACACTCCTGCATAATAGCGCACCGGGAGATCGCCGTCTTTAGTTACACTACCAAATACGGAAACACCCACCTGGAAACTCTGCCACCCACTGGCGCCAAATGCATAATATTGATTGGAATAGTCAAGTGTTCTGATAATATCTACCGGAAGGGCATCCTCAATCCCGAAAATCGGCCTGAACTGGCCGGCCTGTAAATTAAAATACCTGCTCAATGAATATTTTACATAAGCGTTTTCCAATACTTTGTTAGCCGGGTTGGAGTTAAATTCTGCAAAATTGACCATCAGGTTAGCTGAAAAGTGATCGTTAACTGTGCCTTTTACCTGTAAACGCATCCTTTTTAAAAGAAAAGTATTGGTTATTTTGCCGGAGGATGACGCATCAAAATTTTTTCCGTTAACATCAACGTCTTTAGTTAACGATCCTAAAAACCTGGTTTGGATCAGGCCGGCGAAACCAATAGATCGTTTATAAGCCGAGTAGTTGGTGATGGTATCCTTATCAAACCCGGCAATATCTGTTTGCTGTGCCGCGGCTGGTAAGGAAAACACGAACATATTTATAAATATTAATACATGAACGTTTTTCATAAGTTTAGGAAGGTGATTTTCATAAAGGTATAGGATTACTATTTAACTTACAAGTAAATAATACTTATATATGGGTTAATATAATAATATACTAAAGAAAAGTCCGACAGGTGGCAAAGTGTTTATATTAAAATGGCAAAAATCAAATATGGGAAATTAGGGTAGTATAAATTGATCATATAGCACGACTTTAAGTTGTCTTAATTGAGCGTTTGGGAATCCCTGACCATGTAATAATTTCGCCTCCAGGTGCAATGTCATTACGTTAAGGCAACCTTATTTCTTTTCCCCTCTTTGCGCAGCAGAGAGGGGTGACAAGCGAAGCGATGTCGGGGTGAGTAGACACCGCCATGCATTAGCGTTAATATCGCGCGCAGAATTTACTCACCCGGTCAACGCTGGACCTCCCTCCCTTCCGCAAGCGGGAAGGAGGGAAGAAAAAATCTTAACTTAATGGCATTGATCCAGGTAAGTGTCAGTTGATGTGATTTTTAAAATGGTGATATAACAGCAGCAATAGGCACGCAAACAGTTAGTGAATTTTCAAACATTTGGCGAATAACAGGTTGTTTGGTAACTTTGATTAACACATTTAAAATGTTATCCCGTTATAAATTAATAGTTTGCGAGGCCGTTTAGTTTGAGATTATGAAAACACTGTATTGCCTAAACCGGCAGTCACAATTGCAAACAGGGATAATATAACGCGGTAAGCTAATTGAAGCGATGAAAAATTCCGATATCACCGATCTGCAATTTCTTCAGGCTGTTGAAGCGATAGACTCCGGCCGGATCAATGAACTCGAAAACATAATTTCCAAACATCCCCGGTTGGTAAAAGAAAGATTACGCACAACGGAGGATGGTTATTTTAAAGATCCTTACCTGCTTTGGTTTGTTGCTGATAATCCCATCCGCAATGATAAGCTCCCTCCTAATATTGTAGAGGTAACCAGCTTGCTTATACAAGCGGTAAAACGCGGGGCACCAGACACCTACCTTGACCAAATTAACTACACTTTGGGGTTAGTAGCTACCGGACGGATTCCGCGCGAATGTGGCGTACAGATAGCTATGATGGATTTGCTGATAGATGCCGGGGCAACTCCCGGCGACGGTATGGGAGCGTTCGCACACGGCAATATCGAAGCTGCTCAACATTTAATAAACCGTGGCGCTAAACTAACCCTGCCTGCTGCAGTTTGTTTGGAACGCATTGACAATATTCATCGTTTAGGTGCAGAAGCAGGTGCCGGTGAAAAATTGACCGCGCTAACAGCGGCAGCATTTTATGGCAAGGCGGATATGATAAAACTTTTATTGAAAATGGGCGCTAATCCTAACGGCTACCCCGAAAATAACAGCGGCTTTCATAGCCATGCTACACCATTACACCAGGCCGTTTCTTCGGGCTCGCTGGCTGCCGTAAAACTATTGGTTGAAGCAGGCGCAAAACTTGATGTTCCGGACAAAATTTATGACGGCTCGCCATTAGAATGGGCAAAACACATGCAAGCTGATGACTATCATGATCAAGCAGCCAGAATGAATTTTGCCGAAATAGAAGCATATTTATCTGACAGATCCGGCAATAATTTTAATTCCTGATCTACCTGTCCTTCAATATCTTCTGCTCCCGCAGGGTCAATGTCATTAAGTTAAGAGGAAACACAAACTTGCTTCTCCCCAAAAGCTTGGTAGCCCCTCTAAATCTCCCCCGGTTGGGCTAATCTATGCACACAAGTTAAAAAGCCTGAAATTTGATTAATCTGACATGTTTTTTTGCCAAATCTTATACAAAACTAAGGTGTTCTGAAAAATAGTACTCAGAAAAATCAACGCCGGTTATAG
>JAQBOS010000303.1 GCA_028287925.1 Mucilaginibacter sp.
AACCAAGGCCGGTACCGGCCTTGGTTTGCTTTTCATCGCCTGCCTGCTCAAATTCATTAAAGATCCGCTCTATATCTGCCGTAGCAAGGCCTATCCCTGTATCTGTTACATCAAAATGGTATTGCACCTGCTCGTCAACCTGCTCTGCCCTCACGGTTAAAATAACCCCGCCTTGCTGTGTAAACTTAATAGCATTGCCCAATAAGTTAAATAGGATTTGTTTTAACCTGAACGGATCGCCGGTTACAACAGCCGGAACTGTATTATCGTAATCAGTTTCAAGATCAATACCCTTTTTATCAGCCTCCAGGCGCATTACAAATATAACCTCATCAAGCAGGGTCAGCATATCAAACGGTTGACTTGCAAAGCTGAATTTACCTGATATGATCCTGTTATAGTCAAGCACCTCGTTCACTATCTGCATTAAATGGCCCGAAGACCGGTAAATTGCTTCGATATCTTTTTTCTGCGGATGTTCCTGCTGGTTGATCATTTCGGCATAACCTATGATGGATTGCAATGGCGTACGGATCTCGTGGCTCATGTTCGACAGAAAGCGGTGCTTGGCCAGCGCATGGTACTCCGCCTCGTCTTTAGCCTCTTCAAGTTCTTTTCTGTATTTATTAATGCGCGAGATATCCCTCAAAATAAAATACACCAGCAAAACTGTAAGGATAACAAATGCCAGCATAATTATACTGATTCGCTTAATGCTGCTGTGAACCATGCTTTTTGCAGCCTGGTTATTTAAGTCGGTTTGCACAACCACTTCAGTTTCCACCTTTTTAAGGATGGTTACTATCTGGCGAATAATGTTTGCGCTCGACCGGGTTAGCACGGTTTCCCGGTTAACAAACAGGGCGCTTTTTCTTTTCTGGATCTTTTCCAAGTCCTTCATGGTTTGTCCCAATCCTTTCAGCAAACTATCCTGGATAGCCTTTGCCAATGTATCGTGTTTTACATTTAATTCCTCGGCAACTATCTGGAAGGGCTTGCTTGTCGTGTCGGTATCCTTTGTTTTTTTCTTGCCGAAGAGCTTGTTAAAAAAACTCCTGTTATCTTTTTTATCATCCGCTGCAATTGCAGCAGGGTAAACGGTTGTGGTTGAGGTCTTTTTTTCGGTTGTAGTAACCATGCTATCGGTCTGCTGGGCGCTTTTATCCACTATATCATTTAAGCTTTCCACCTGGGTCGAAAAGGATTTATTGTCAATAAGCCCTTCTCTTACTTTAACGTAATTTGCAAATAGCCGGTCGCGGTCCTGTAATAATTTCATTAAGGTATTAAGCCTTAATACCTGTGTTGATTTTACAGGATACAACGTTCGTAGCGTATCGATTTTTAAGATCAGCTTTTTTGAATCATTAAAGCCGTAATACCTGTCGGGGTTGTTTAGCAAACGGGCTTTTTGTACCTGGTCTATCCTGGCTATCCCGCGCGACAGATCATTAACAAGGCGGAGCTTTTCATTTGGGGCCGAAACGTTTGAAAACGCATTCAGCATAGCCGTAAAAGCATCTTTACTGGTGCTCCAGGCCATAAAAAGGGCAAAGCAGGCCAATATGGCAGCAATAATAATTTTCCCCTTTATCGATCGGATGAAACTCTGTTTATGCATATTGATATCCTATACCTTAACGCAAAAACAGGAAATATGTGTTTTTTAAGATGAAATTGCCATTGAGCAGGCCATTCTTAATGTGTTAAATCATCATCAAAACACCTCGCCCAGGCTTACAAAAAAACCGTGCGAGCCGTTTGTTCCCACGCCATAATCAATACAAATATTGGTATCCGAATGTTTGTTGATCTTTATCCTGAGTCCGGAGCCGGCTGCGGGCGCTATTTTTTGAAAAGTATTTGATTGAAATTCAGAAAAGCTTTCGGCATTGGCAAAAACAACGGCGCCGATAAGGCCATTCCCGGTTATGCCAAAACGATATTCGCTTTCAAAATACAGCTCATTTTTGCCTTTGAACCTGTTGCGTGCATATCCGCGGCCGGCATTGCTGTACATATCTGTCCCGGTGCCTGGCAGATCAAGATAGGGGGCCTGTCCGTTTGTAAATTGCGCGATACCCCAAAAAGCAAGGATGTTATTTGATGTGGAAGATAAATGAACATATTTTCGCAGATCAAGCTGGATGCTGCGCCAGTTATTATCACTGCCCAGTCCTTTAAAATTATCACGGTATATTATGGCTGCATAACCGCCGCCAAGGGGATTGATTGGGTTTCGGCGGCTATCATACAAAATATCCAGGTTAATTCCTGATGAGGTTGAGCCTGGCGCGTAACCATATTTTTGAAAATCAGAAACGCTGTTGTCTGCATTGCCCTTTTCTGTAATATTATAATGGTGATCAAGGTTATAGCCGATGCCCCCGTACAGATCAGGAATTATTTTTTTGTAAAGGGTGGCGTAGGTGCGGATATACAGGTAATCAATCTTGTTTAAAGTGGCAGTAGTGGTTTTTGTCCCCAGGCCATACATGTCTTCGGGGTAACGTTCCCAGCGCAGATCGGCTACCAGCTTATAGTTGTTTTTATCGGCCCATATTTCCGACCGGCTTCTGAATACTTTTTGAGTTTTGGTATCGTAAAAAACTTCGGCCCCTATTTCGGATAAATTCTCTTTATGGCTACTGCTCGTGTAAAAAGCCAGGTTGCTTACAATGGCAAGCGCAAACCCTGTTGAAAGGGAATATCCGGCTGCAGGCACTACTGCAAAAATTAATTTCTTTGGTGTTTTCCGGCTATCGTCAGGCGTATTCCTGTTCAAAAACTTCTTCACCAGGTCTATCGCATCCCGTTGTTTTGATGAATCTATAGTTGATAAGCGCCTGTCACTTAAAGAGCTGTCACGTTGGGCCATCGCATTAAATGAGCCGAAAAAAATAGTTGCCAAAATAACAGATGTAAGGATCTTCAATGGGTAAGCGATTAATTTTTAACTATATACCGGTAAACATTATTTGCCGGTGTGATTTTAGGAAAAAAATAATTGCATAGTGTTACAGGCTTATTGTGTAATTGTTAAGGTTTAATGCGTGGCTAAAGCAGAAGTAAAAAAATAAATTAAAAACACTTGCGCAATTGAACGATTGCGTTTATATTTGCAATCAAACGATTGCATAATTGTAAATAAAAAGATGAGAAGAGATGTATTCCAGGCGATAGCCGACCCGGTAAGGCGCGAGATAATTAAAGTGATAGCCAATGAAAGCCTTACCTTAAATGGCATAGCCGATGCTTTTGATATCAGCAGGCAGGCGATATCAAACCATGTTAAAATATTAACCGAATGCGGCATAGTTGTAATAAGCCAGAGAGGAAGGGAGCGCTATTGCGAGATAAAACTCGATAAATTAAATGAAGTAGCCACCTGGGTTGAGCCCTATAAAAAGCTTTGGGAAAAACGGCTTGATAAGCTTGATGATTTGCTTAACCAGCTTCAAACCAATAATTAAACCAAACCAATTAATTACCAAACCATATTAAATTATGAACAATACTTTAAAGAGCATCTGGGCCATACTGGCTGGATTTATTGTTGTTATCATCATCTCAACGCTCACTGATCTTGTATTACAAAAAACCGGCATAATGAAATTGCCGTATCATTTAAATGCATGGTGGTTTATAGTTATTGTAATTATTTACCGCACTGTTTATGGCATTGGCGGCTGTTATCTTACTGCAGCTTTGGCGCCGGCCAAACCAATGCTCCACGTTTTTATTAGCGGGGTAATTGGAGTAATATTATCTATCATCGGCCTGCTTTTTGTAAAAGAACCCCCTTTATGGTACCCTGCTACACTGGTTATACTCGCCCTGCCAACTGCTTTGTTTGGCGGATATTTAAGAATCTTAAAAACCAAATAACATGAATCCAAAACTTGAAGTTACCCGCGTATTTAATGCCCCGGTTGAATTGGTATGGAAAACGTGGACCGAGCCTGCGCTGGTTATGCGCTGGTG
>JAQBOS010000668.1 GCA_028287925.1 Mucilaginibacter sp.
AACTGCTGCGCAACACACCGGAGGGCCTCTACTGTCCGCCCGGGGATTTTCACATCGATCCGGTGCGCCCCGTGGCCCGGGCGGTGATCACCCACGGTCATGCCGATCATGCCCGCGCCGGCCACGGTGCCGTGTTGGCCACACCGGAGACTTTGGCGATCATGGCGACGCGCTATGGCGCGGATTTCGCGGTCAGGACTGAGGCCAGCATCTATGGTCAGACGGTTTCGTGCGACGCGGTCGGCGTAACACTGGTGCCTGCCGGGCATGTGCTGGGCTCGGCGCAAGCCGTGCTGCGCTGGAAAGGCATCACCGCCGTGATCTCGGGCGATTACAAGCGCCGCCGCGATCCCACCTGCCGGCCTTTCGAACCGGTTCCCTGCAACCTGTTCGTCAGCGAGGCAACCTTCGGCCTGCCGCTGTTCCGCTTTCCCCCGGCCGAAGAAGAAGTCGCCAAACTGCTGAAGTCGGTGGCGCTGTTTCCCGAACGCACGCATCTGGTGGGCGCTTACGCGTTGGGCAAGGCGCAGCGCATCATCCGCCTGCTGCGGGAAGCGGGGTATGACAAGACACTTTATATGCATGGCGCGCTGGCCAGCATGAATGCGCTGTACCAAGCTCATGGCGTGGAGCTGGGACCGCTGGCGCCCGCCACCACCGAAGCACGTGGCAGTCTGCCGGGCGAGATCGTGATCGCGCCGCCTTCTGCCATCGCCGACAAATGGGCACGGCGCTTCGCCGATCCCATTCCGGCCTTCTCCTCAGGCTGGATGACGGTGCGGGCCCGGGCCCGCCAGCGCCATGTCGAACTGCCGCTGGTGATCTCGGACCATGCCGACTGGGACGAACTCACCTTCACCATCGGCGAGCTGGGGCCGGACGAACTCTGGATCACCCACGGCAGCGAAGAGGCCCTGCTGCGCTGGTCGGCGCTGAATGGCGTCAACGCCACGGCGCTGGAGATCGCCGGTTATGAAGACGAGGACGAATGAAAGCCTTCGCCCGACTGCTCGACCAGCTTTCCTTTACGCCATCGCGCAACGCCAAGCTCGTCCTGCTGCGCGATTATCTGGGTAGCGCGCCCGATCCGGAGCGCGGCTGGGCGCTGGCCAGCCTGACCGGGGCACTGAACTTCGACGCCGCAAAGCCCGGCTTCATCCGCAAGGCGGCGGAGGCGCGGCTGGACCCGCAGCTCTTCGCGCTGTCCTATGACTTTGTCGGCGACCTGGCGGAGACGGTGGCGCTGGTATGGCCCGTCAAGCCGGGCGCCAACCGCGAGCCGGAATTGCCCGAAGTGGTGGAAAGCCTGCGCACCGCCTCGCGCCGGGAGGTGCCGCAACTGTTGGAACGCTGGCTGGACGCGGCGGACGCCACCGGCCGCTGGGCGCTGCTCAAACTGCTGACCGGCGGCTTGCGGGTGGGGGTTTCGGCGCGGCTGGCCAAGCAGGCCCTGGCAGGCCTCCGCGATGTGCCGGTCAGCGATATAGAAGAAGTGTGGCACAGCCAGGAGCCGCCCTATGGCGACCTGTTCGCCTGGCTGGAAAAACGCAGCGAACGGCCCAGCAGCGACGCACCGGCCCGTTTTCGTCCCGTGATGCTGGCCCAGGCGCTGGATGAAGCCGCCGATTTTGCCCGCTATGATGCGGCCGATTATGCCGCGGAATGGAAATGGGACGGCATCCGTGTCCAGGCCGCCAATGAAAAAGGCCAGCGCCGGCTTTACAGCCGCACCGGCGAGGACATCGCCGCCGCCTTTCCCGACGTGATGGAAACACTGACGTTCGACGGCGTGATTGATGGCGAATTGCTGATCTTCCAGGACGGCCATGCCGCGCCGTTCGGTGATTTGCAGCAGCGGCTGAACCGCAAGAGCGCCGATGCCAAGCTGATGGTGAAATTTCCTGCCGGCATCCGGGCCTATGACCTGCTGATGGACGGCGAGGAAGATTTGCGCGCGCTGCCCTACGCGCAGCGCCGCCAGCGGCTGGAAGCCTTCGTCACAAAGCTGCAAAGCCCGCGCATCGACCTGTCGCCGTTGCAGCCTTTCGCCAGTTGGAAAGAACTGACGCGTTTGCGTGCCAACCCGCCGGCTGGCGATCCCGCCATCGCTGAAGGGCTGATGCTCAAGCGCTGGGATTCCATCTATGAGCCGGGGCGGCCCAAGGGGCTCTGGTTCAAATGGAAACGCGACCCGCATCTTATCGACGCGGTGCTGATGTACGCCCAGCGCGGCCATGGCAAGCGCAGCGGCTTTTATTCCGACTACACCTTCGGCGTGTGGCGGGAAGACGCCAATGGGACGCGCAGCCTGACTCCGGTGGGCAAGGCCTATTTCGGTTTTACCGACGAGGAGCTGAAACGGCTGGACAAGTTCGTGCGTGACAACACGGTGGAGCGCTTCGGACCGGTCAGGTCCGTGCGCGCCGACCAGGATTTCGGTCTGGTGCTGGAAATCGCCTTCGAGGGTCTGGCCCGCAGCACGCGCCATAAGTCCGGTGTGGCCATGCGTTTCCCCCGCATCAGTCGCATCCGCTGGGACAAGCCGGTGCGTGAGGCGGACGAATTGCCGACCTTGGAAAAGATGCTTGATTAGTCCAGCAGCGTGAACCGAGACTCAGATCGGCGTCGCGATCACGTCCCAGCCCCAGCCCGGTGTGCGGGACGGATGCTGGTAGATTCCTTCGGGGCCCCTTGTAACTTCATGTTCCTGCTCGAACATCTCATAGACCTGCTTGGGGCCGCCCGGCGCCGGCATGAACAGTTCGGACCAGGGCGCGTTGACATGGCTGATCGACCAATGCACCGCGCCGTTGGCGCCGCCATTGTGCGGCATCACGGGAATGTCATAGGCCTCGGCCAGGGCGCCGATCTTGCGCAGCTCGCTCATGCCGCCGCACCAGGTGACGTCGGGCTGCCAGATCGCCGCGCCATCGGCCGCCAGCAGCTTGGCGAAACCATAGCGGCCATAGACATGCTCGCCTGTGGCGATGTTGGTCGAGGTGATCTTCTTGCGCAGCCGGCCGAAGCCCGCGAAATCATAGGGCGGCAGCACTTCTTCCACCCATTTGATGCGATAGGGCTCCAGCAGCTTGCACATCTCGATGGTGTATTGCTCGTCCCACGACATCCAGCAGTCGCACATCACATCGCCGTCGGGACCGACTGCCTTGCGGGCGCGGGCCACCAGCGCGACATTCTCGCGCTTGCCTTCCTCGCCGCGGATGGGGCCGGCCGGCATCGCCACCTTCAGCCGCTTATAGCCGAAGGCGACATGCTGCTCGATGTCGTTGCCGGTGCAATAGGCCGGGATGCGCGGCTTGGTATTGCCGCCCAGCAGCCGCCACACCGGCTCGCCCAGCGCCTTGCCGACAATATCCCACAGCGCATTGTCGAAGCCGGATATGGCGTTCATGGTGACGCCTTCCTGGCCGTAAGATTCCGTGACGCGGTAATTGAT
>JAQBOS010000324.1 GCA_028287925.1 Mucilaginibacter sp.
AAAAGGTATTTAGGCATTAAAATAGGGATAAGTGGTTGATTATAAATGCGGGGCAGGCAAATATGGTAAAAAATGCGGATTAACTTTGCAAAGTTTTAACGCTCGCAATGTAATCCTCATGTACCGCCAATTCAAAGGTGCGTGTTTACGTTCTTTCTGCCAATTAATTTAACGTTCGATATAAAGGTTGGTAGTATAACATTTGATTATCAGCTTTTTACAATTATTTACCCATCGACAAAAGTGGAATACTCTGATAATCAGCATGTTTCACAGCGTTCCGGGTGTTCCATGTGCAAAAATGGAACGCTTTTTACAATTATTTACCACCAACAAAAGTGTAATATTCTAATAATCAGTATGTTCCACAGCATTTCGGATGTTCCATGTGCAAAATGGAACGCTTTCTACAATTATTTATCCACTAACAAAAATGTAATATTTTGATAATCAACATATTTCACAGCGTTCCGGGTGTTCCATGTGCAAAAATGGAACGCTTACCGGCGTAGATCCGCAAACTTTCGCCTCATCTAAAGCTACGGTTGCAGGCTATTAGAGAAGGGTTTGCGATGAGGTGATCGTTTGCTTATGTGAAACTCACCGTTAATTTAGGCATTTACACTTAAACTAATTAGCATTCAAGTGCGCACATTTACACGGGTAACGGTATTTGAAAAGGATGCTTCTTTACTGCTTCTTCCCGTTTTCTACGCTTTTAATCTCTTCCTTACGATCTTTCTTAAAATCAAAATTATTAAAATCAGGTGTTTGCGGCAGCTGCATGGTATAGCTGTCGAGAATATCAACTTCAATAGTTATATCATCCGTCAATAAATCAATTATATGGCCGCCCGATGTTTTATCGGCAGATAAAAAATGAAAATGATAACCGCTGATATGCGGGCCTTCCATAAATACGGGTAATTTATAGCCAACCAGGTCGCCTTTTATGGTGTTAAACTCAAAAAAGTGCTGTCTATCAAGCATAGCGGCAAGCGGCAAATACGGTTTTTGTTGCACCGGTGGAAATGCTCTTGTTTTAATATATTTAAAATTGCCGTTAATGTGGATAGCGTAGATCCCGTTTTGATTGGTCAGCACACTATCAAGGTATTTAAAAAGCGCTGCCTTGTTTAATCCTTTTCCCGGCTTATAAACTTTGGCGGCATGAAAAAAGCACACCACTGCGTAAGGTGTTTTATCAGCATCACTTACCGGGATTGTTTTACCGGTATACTGCGTTTTGTAAAGTTTGCCATTCAGCATAATTAATTCGCCATCAAGCAGGGCTGGTGCGCCCAAACCAAAATCACCATGCTGGTGCAGGTTTTTATACGGGTACCAGGCATCATACAAACCGCCTATAAATGCCGAGGCATAGCCAGCGCTGTATAAATTACCGGCAGCTTCGTTTTTCTGTTGAGCAGATACAGTAAAGCTGAGGCTAAAAACTAATAGAACAGCTGTATAAAAATGTTTAATGGTTGATCTCATAATTTAGGACAAAGTGATTATAAAGTTTTACTTTCTGCTTACGGTGATATTAAGATATGGATTTAACTTTGTTTCGTGGCAATCAAAATAGCATAGCTGCGAATTGAAGTAAATCTCTGTGACCTTCGTGGCTACTTAGTGATCTCCGCGGTTAAATTTTTACCACAAAGTTCGCAAAGAGAAACGCAAAGTAACACAGAGAAAAAGTAAATTTTAAATTGAACACGATGAAAGTTGAAATATGGAGTGATGTAATGTGCCCCTTTTGTTATATAGGCAAACGCAGGTTTGAAGATGCTTTACAACATTTTGAGCACAAGGACGAAATTGAAATAGAATGGAAAAGCTTTCAGCTAAATCCCGACCTGGAAACTGATCCTACTATTAATATTGATCAATACCTTGCTGATAAAAAGGGCTGGACAATTGACCATGCCCAACAGATGAACGCTCACGTAACCCAAATGGCTGCCGAAGCTGGTTTAACCTATCACCTTGATAAAGCGGTTGTTGCCAATAGCTTTAAGGCACACAGGTTTAGCCATCTTGCTAAAAAGCATGGTTTAGGCGTTGAGGCCGAAGAACAATTATTTAAAGCCTATTTTACCGATAGCAAAAACATTGACGACAACGAAACATTGATTGCATTAGGTAAACAAATTGGCCTTGATGCTACCGAAGTAAAACAGGTTTTAGAGAGTGATGCTTATGCCGATGATGTTAAACATGACATTGATACCGCACAATACCTTGGCATACAGGGCGTACCATTTTTTGTATTGAATAATAAATACGCAGTATCAGGTGCGCAGGCCGTTCCGGTATTTGAGCAAACCATTCAGAAAGCATTTGGCGAATGGAAGATAGAAAATTCAAAACCCAAATTAGAAATTATTGAAGGAGAATCATGCAGTCCTGATGGCGACTGTAGTTAATTCTCAGGAATCAAAAAAATTAGCCCCGTTTTTGTAACTTAACACAGGCAAATTACGTATGCGCTGTGGATAACTTATCCTATAAATTATTTATTCACATGCATTTAACCGGCATATAAATAATTTATATTTATGCTTGTAAATCGTATCACAAAAACGGCACAATGAGAAAACTATACTATAAAGTTTTTACTTCCCTATTTATAATTGCAGCTTTAACAGGTTGTAAACTGGATGCACCGGTTTATCCTTCCGGTGACATTGCTACTGGAACAGGAACTGGCACTGGTACAGGAACGGGTACTGGCACCGGAACGGGTACTGGTACAGGAACGGGAACGGGAACGGGAACTGGCACCGGAACTGGTACTGGTACTGGTACTGGTACTGGAACTGGAACGGGTACTGGTACAGGTACAGGAACTGGAACGGGTACTGGCACCGGAACGGGTACAGATGTTAATGATGGCAATGGCCTGGCAATAGCAGGTGCCAATAATATAAAAATACAAATAGGCAGTAATACCTATACATATACACAAAATGCTTCATTCGGCAGCTTTCAACCAGGTTCGCCGGAAGCACTGGCAATTTCTTCGTCAACAGGTACAACATCCGTGCTGGCCAGTGGCGCCAGCCTAACTGACCTGGCTACTATTTCATTTAATAACTGCACAACAGGCACTTTTGAGATTTTCAATCTTAGCGCCGGTAATTACGGAAATGATCAGTCAACAACCGGTCGCATAAAAGTAACCGCATTAACTGCCCATAATATCCAGGGCACATTTAGTGTAGATATGGTTGATGGAAATGACCCTACAAAGGTTTACAAGCATTGCCTGGGTTCATTTAATATTAATAAGTAATTTCAAACTTTGATCTTAATTCAAGGCCTTAACTACATTGATATCTAATCTATTAGTAAAGATTAAAACTATCCTTCCAACTTTACTGAAAATCAGATACATTTGCGTTAAAATACAAAGTGTAAATAATACACTAACATAATGCAATGACAGATACAATTACCGCAATAAAACCATCCGTTACCAGAAAAACGCTCCGCATTGCGGTAGGCGTTTTATTCTTTATGGCCGGTTTGTGTTTTTCAAGCTGGGCATCGCGGATAGCTACTATTCAACAAAACATGGGTTTAACTGATGCAGCCCTGGGTGCGGTACTTTTCTCGCTTCCGGTTGGCTTAATGCTATCATTGCCATTTTCGGGTTGGATCATCACTAAAACAGGAAGTAAAAAATTATTGCTTGCCGCTATATTGGTTTATGGCATTTGTTTGATAAGCCTTGGCCTGGCACAAAACACTTTTCAACTGATCATTTGCCTGGTTTGCTTTGGTTTTTCAAGCAATGCAGTTAATATTTCTGTTAATACACAGGCCGTTGCTGCCGAAGGGATGTATGACAAGCCTATTATGGCGTCATTCCATGGCTTATGGAGCCTGGCAGGGTTTAGCGGGGCCGGGATAGGCACCGTAATGATAGCCAACAGGGTTGACCCTTTTCATCACTTTATCTTAGTGCTTGTTATTCTGGCTATTGGTGTTGCGGCAGCCTCCAGGTATTTGCATAATGATGCGGGTGCACCTAAAAACAAAGAAACAGCTTCAGTTTCTCTCCGCGAAAAATTCAGATTGATGGCTCCATTACTAACATTGGGCAGCATTGCCTTTTGTTCTATGATCTGTGAAGGGGCTATGTTCGACTGGAGCGTTATCTACTTTAAAAAAGTGGTGGCGGCTCCTATTGCTTTACAAGGGGCGGGCTTTACCGCATTTATGCTTACCATGGCCGGCGGCAGGTTCATTGCCGACTGGTTTGCACACCGTTTCGGCTTAAAACGCACCTTGCAGGTAAGCGGTTCGCTAACTGCATCAGGCTTGTTGGTGGCAATTATCTTTCCTTATTTTTATACCGCTATGGCGGGCTTCCTGTTGGTTGGGGCAGGCGTATCATCAGTAGTGCCTATGGTATACAGTGCGGCAGGGAGATCAAAAACCATGTCGGCCGGGGTTGCCTTGGCAGCTGTTTCAACCATTGGGTTTATAGGCTTTTTGGTTGGGCCACCGGTTATAGGGTTTATAGCTGGACTGGCTACTTTAAGGGCCTCATTTGCATTTATAGCGGTAATGGGCATCAGCGTAGTAGTATTATCAACGCGTGCGCGGTTATGATTTCACCGATTTTGGAAAGATTTCACTGATTTTTATTTTCCGGACTTCCTCATTCCCCATCCAAATCTTCCTCGTTGGGGTTCAACGTGTAGTCAAAATTCTCATAGCCGTTGTGAAATACAAATTTGAGGCGCTCTTTGGGTTCATGAATATCTAATGACATTAGCCCAAGGGTTTCAGGCAGGTTATCACGAATTAATTTCAGATCGGTAACATGCGGCATCTCGATATAAATATCGTCATTCTGCGCTTCAATTTTCCAATTCGGGACGTGGGCATTAGTCAAAACTTCTATCCACTTTTGCTGGTATGGGTTCATAAACTATTGTTATACCTATAAAAGCAATGGGACCCGATAATGGTTTTAAATAATTCAAAATGCAATAAAAACACCCGTATTTGCATAAACCTTACTTAGTTTAGGAATGGTATTTACCTTTCGGCTTTTGAACGTTGTATCGCTATCAGTATATTTATAATAACCATAATGCCAGTTTCTTGCAAATGGGGTAAACCCAACTGCAGCATAAAAGCCGGCATTAACAGGTATTTTACCCTTCCCTATTTTAATGTTCCAATGCAAAAAATTCAGGTAGTTTTTACTTGACAAGCCTATATAACCGGCATTATAATGCAATTCAAGGTCTTTTCCAATCTCCCGGGGGATGAGCACATAATTAAGAGGCGCAATATTCTTAAATATGGCAGAAGTTTCTCCTATTTCTATGTTAAGCCATGATGATATACTGCTATACTGACTGGTAAGCTTACGTCCAAAATAAGCCACAGCAGTTGTGATCTTTGAGTCTTGCCCTATCAACAAACCGGCATCATACTTTCTTCCAATAAAACTAAAATCGACTGTAAAACCTGTCGAAACTTTTTCAAGCAAATTATAGTTTGCCGCCGTCCAGGCATTAAATTCACGGTTATTAAGAAACATCCTGTTAGGCCCGGCTGAAATAGTGAACATTTCATCCTGTACGTTTAGTGTATTAAGCTGTGCGAAGGTATCCTTAAATAATACCAGCAGGAAAAGCAGGAGTGTGATCTTTTTCATAATGGTTTATGTTGGTTTAATTGGTTGGATGTAAAACCGCACGCGAGGTTTAACCAATTGATTTAAAGGCAGGTAACAATTGGGTTACATTCTTAGTGGAAAAGTCGGGAAAGGCAGTAAAGTCCGGAAGAGAGGGCTTATTGTTTTTTGCCTATCTGCTTAACATAATACTTTTCGGACTTCAGACTTCAGACTTCTTCGCAAGCTTCCCAATGGTAAGTCCCTGAACTATTATGGAGAAAACTACAATTATGTAAGTGATCAAAACAAATTCATCCCTGTGCATGGCTTCGGGGATTGATAACGCCATAGCTACTGATAGTCCGCCCCTAAGGCCACCCCAGGTTAGCATTAGTATGGCGTTTTTTTCAAACTTTATCCAGATCTTTAAAAATATAACCGGAAATGCCACGCAGATTAAACGCGCCAGCAATACCACCACTACCATTATCCCACCAATTAGCAAGATGGTTGGATTAACCTTTATGATCAGCATTTCAAGGCCTATTAGCAGAAAAAGTATTGCATTAAAGATCTCGTCGGTAAGGTCCCAGAATTTGCCAAGGTAATCACGGGAGATCTCCGATAAACCTTCTGTCTTTCCTTTTGTACCCATTATTATACCCGCTATAATGATGGCCAGCGGACCGGATAAATGGAAATGATCGGCTATAGAATAGCCACACATAACAACCGTTAATGTTATTAAAACCTCAACCCGGTAATTGTCAATTGATTTTATCAGCAGGTGGGCCAGGTACCCCAATATCGCCCCGAATAAAATTCCTCCCCCGGCCTCTTTTAAAAACAAAACAGCAGTGTCGCCAATTGAAAACTTATCAGTACCATTTACAGCCACTTCAAAAATGGTCAGGAAAACCACTACGCCTACCCCATCATTAAAAAGCGATTCGCCTGCTATTTTCATTTCCAGCGTTTTGGGGATGCCGGCTTGTTTTAAAATACCCATAACGGCAATAGGATCGGTGGGTGAAATAAGCGCACCAAACAGCAGGCAATAAATGTAGGGTATTTGTAAACCAAAAAGCACAAAGAGGTAATAAGCCATTACGCTTACTAAAAAGGTGGAGATAAATGTGCCCACAGTAGCCATTAGCATTACAGGCCAAAATTCCTTTTTAAGCTGGTTGGCATCAATATGTAATGCCCCGGCAAACAGCAGGAAGCTTAGCATTATTTTCATCAGTACCTGCTCAAAATTGATGTTTGAAACCAGCAGCAATGCTTTTGATGAGATCTCCGGAATTAAATTACCCAAAATGGCGAGCAGGATTGACGACAGCAATGCAATTACCATTATCCCTATAGTTGGCGGCCACTTTATCAAACGATCATTCATATAGGCAAAAACTGCCGTTAAAAATATGAGGATGGAAATGATGTGATACGTTGCCATTGGGAACGAAAATACTGATTATAAACAGCTGATTTGTTATGATTTTTATGATTTCGCCGATTATTTACTTGGTGCTTTACCAGTATTTCGATCAGTTTTTTTAAATTCAACTTTCGTTCTATACGATTAATCTATATCTTTCGGACTTCCGGTCTTTCCGACTTCCGGACTAATAAACCGATACTGTGGATAATAAGATAAAATTATTAAATAAGAAACGTGAGGAAGCCCTTTTAGGTGGCGGCAAGGCGCGTATTGAGAGTCAGCATAAAAAAGGAAAGCTTACTGCACGTGAGCGTTTACATTTTTTGATGGATGAAGGGTCATTCCAGGAAATAGGCATGTTTGTATCCCACCGCTCAACCGATTTTGGGATGGAAAAAGAAAAGTACCCGGGCGATGGCGTAATAACCGGCTATGGCACGGTTAACGGCAGGCTGGTATATGTTTTCTCGCAGGATTTCACCGTTTTTGGCGGATCACTTTCAGAAACTCATGCCGAAAAGATCTGTAAAGTAATGGACCTGGCTATGAAGAACGGCGCACCTTTTGTCGGGCTGAATGACTCGGGCGGCGCACGCATCCAGGAGGGTGTAGTATCATTGGGGGGCTATGCCGATATATTTTACCGCAATACCATGGCATCAGGCGTGATCCCGCAAATCTCGGCTATCCTTGGCCCATGTGCCGGCGGCGCTGTTTACTCCCCTGCCATAACAGATTTTATTTTAATGGTTGAAAATACCAGCTATATGTTTGTTACCGGGCCAAATGTGGTAAAAACCGTAACTCATGAGGTGGTTACTTCCGAAGAATTGGGCGGAGCAACTACCCATGCCACCAAATCAGGCGTTACACATTTTGCCTGCGCTAATGAGATAGAGGCCATTCAAAATGTGAAGAAGCTACTGAGCTATATGCCGCAAAATTGTGAGGACACTGCACCTGCGATTCCTTACGAAATAAAAAATGAATTAAGAGAAGTGCTTAATACCATAATGCCTGAAAATGCTTCGCAGCCCTATGATATCAGGGAAGTGATAGACCACGTTATTGACGAGGGATCGTTTTTAGAAGTACATAAGGATTTTGCAGAAAATATTGTTGTGGGTTTTGCCAGGCTGGCAGGGCGCAGTATTGGGATAGTAGCTAATCAACCTGCGTTTTTAGCGGGTGTGCTTGACATCAATTCATCCACTAAGGGCGCCAGGTTTGTACGCTTTTGCGATAGCTTTAATATCCCGCTGCTGGTATTTGAAGATGTACCGGGCTTTTTGCCGGGCACCGACCAGGAATGGAACGCCATTATCACCAACGGGGCAAAACTGCTTTACTCGTTCTGCGAGGCTACAGTGCCGCGTATTACGGTGATAACCCGCAAAGCCTACGGCGGCGCTTATGATGTAATGAACTCCAAACACATCGGCGCTGATATGAACTATGCCTGGCCTACTGCAGAGATAGCTGTAATGGGCGCTAAAGGAGCTGCGGAGATAATTTTTAAAAGGGAAATAACTTCGGCAGAAGACCCGGAAGTCAAATGGCGTGAAAAGGAACAGCAGTACGCCGAAATATTTGCAAACCCCTACCGCGCTGCCGAACGCGGCTTCATTGATGAAGTAATTGCGCCGGCCGAAACGCGCATTAAATTAATACACGCATTTAAAATGCTGGAGAATAAGGTGGTGAACAACCCCAAGAAAAAGCATGGGAATATTCCGTTGTAGGAAATTCTTACGGCAAATATTTGTCCCCCCTGGGAGGGGTTAACGAAGCAGCTTAAAAAACATAGTCTAAACCCCGTTTAAGTTCCCTCCTTGGGAGGAAACTTAAA
>JAQBOS010000334.1 GCA_028287925.1 Mucilaginibacter sp.
CTCAATCACCTGGTCATGGTCACCGTTTACAAGGGTAGCGCCATCAATTAATGCACGTTCACTATCCGGGCGGTTGTCATAGTGAATTTCAGAGCTTGGTCCGCAGGGGCCGGTTTCGCCCATCTCCCAAAAGTTATCCTTTTTATTTCCGGGGAGGATGTTTGCTTCATCTGCAAATTCCTTCCAAAAATTATAAGTTTCGGTATCTTTCTCTAAGCCTTCTTTTTCATCACCCTCAAAATAGGTAACGTAAAGGCGGCTCTTATCTATTTTATAAACATCAATAAGCAGCTCCCAGCTCCAGGCAATGGCTTCTTTTTTAAAGTAGTCGCCAAAACTCCAGTTGCCCAGCATCTCAAACATGGTATGGTGATAGGTATCTATCCCCACTTCTTCCAGATCATTGTGCTTACCCGATACCCGCAAACAACGCTGCGTATCAACCGCGCGGTTAAACTTGGGGGTTTCCTCGCCTAAAAAAATCGCTTTAAACTGGTTCATCCCCGCGTTGGTAAACATCAACGTGGGATCGTTTTTTATTACAATAGGTGCAGAAGGCACAATAGTATGTCCCTTTTTAGCAAAAAAATCAAGAAAAGCCTGACGAATTTGAGTAGCTGTCATAAGTGCAAAGGTAATTATTAGTCCGAAATTGTCTGAACCATGATTAAAGGATTTAAAGATTTCCTGATGCTGCAGATAAACACCTGTTCAAATGGGCCGAACCTACGGTTCTCCGTATTTCCGATGTCCTTTTTCAACGGATTAAAATCCGTTGCTACAATATGGGCCGAGGCTACGCCTCTGAATTAATTGTAATAAAGTTGAATCCAAATCTTAAAAAGAGGCTATGCCTTTAAATTAACGGTTATCAATCACGCAGGCCTGCGACCTGCGCTAAGAAATGTCGCCCTTTCAGGGCTTTGAATATTGTGCTTTTATGGCCCTGAAAGGGCCCAACATATCAGCACAGGTCGAAGGCCTGTGTTAAATTAGTTGTGAATCAGGAAAATAATTGATCATTAAAACATGTTTCGAACACTCAAGATTAATAACCAAATCTTATTCTAAAGAGCCGTAGGCTCGATATATTTTGTAACCACGGGTTAAAACCCATGGCATATAAAATCACATGCGATAAGTGCCATAGGCACGACCCATATAATTACGATATAGAATCATCTTTTTTATCTTCAAACTTCTCAGACTTCCGGACTTTTTTTAAATCTTCCGGACTTTTCCGACTTTCGGACTTTCGGACTTCAATCTAAACAATTACATTTGCATATGCCATATAAAGAACGGGAAATCAACAAGATGTACTACACCATGGGTGAGGTTGCCATCCTATTTGATGTAAACCAATCGCTTATAAGGTTTTACGAAAAAGAGTTTGATGTTCTGCAACCCAAAAAGAACAAAAAAGGCAATCGCTACTTTACTCCCGAGGATATTGAGAACCTGAAAATTATATTCCACCTCATCCGCGATAAAGGTTATACCCTTAGCGGAGCAAAAGAATATTTAAAAAACAACATGGCTGATAGTAAAGACAGCCATCGCGTTATCAACTCACTGGAGAGTCTCAAAAAATTCCTGATTGAAGTGCGGGATCAGTTATAAAGAAAAGACACAAATTCCACGAATTTATTCGAATTGCACTAATCATGGCTGACATAATAATGCGGCTTTATTCACCATTCATCTTTATTTAATTCGTGTAATTCGAATAAATTCGTGCAAATTCGTGTTTATATGATAGCCAACCACAAAGGCGAAATACCTTTCCTTATCCTGTTGCTTCCCTTTATACTGGGAATCGGCTTAGCTATTAATTTACCGGTCGCAGCAAACATTAACCGGCTTGTAATCTCTTTCTTTTCCATCAGCCTTATATTTATCACACTCAATTTCACTTATGCCAGGCTTAAACTTTATAAATTCAGGTGGATTGGTGGCATCCTTATCACCCTAATTTTATTTTTATCCGGATATATCAGCGTTATTAAAAACAATGAGCTCAACAATAAGCATCATTTTTCAAAAGCGCAGGCCCAATACCTTATTGTAAAGATCAGTAATGAGCCTGCACTTAAAAATGGCTGGCTCCGGTTCACTGCTGATGTTGAGGAAACAGTAAATAATGGTAAAAAGGCTCAATCTTGCGGAACATTAATTTTATCATTAAAAGACAACACCAGTGATCTGGCCTACGGCGATGAGCTGCTTATCCCGGCAAAATACAACCCTGTAAACCAACCTTTTAATCCTGCTGAATTCAACTATAAAAGATACTTAGCCAATCAGAATATTTATTACCAGGCCTTTTTATTCCCAAAACAATACGAGTTATTAGCCACGGGTAAGGGCAATGCCATAATCGGCTATTCATTACAACTCAGGCAGCACCTTGTTGAAAAACTAAAGCGAAACATGCGCGATACCAATGCCATTGCGGTAGCATCAACCCTGATACTGGGCTACAAAGCCGATTTAAGCAATGATGTTTTGCAGGCTTATTCCAAAACAGGAACGGTACATGTGCTTTCAGTATCAGGTGCGCATGTGGCGGTCATTTATATACTACTGGCATTTGCACTTGGCTTTTTAAACAGGTTTAAATATGGTAAATTACTCAAGGCAATCATCATCATATCGCTCATCTGGTATTATTCATTACTCAGCGGGTTTTCACCGGCTGTTTGCAGGGCAGCAGTAATGATAAGTATGGTTGTTATAGGTAAAACCTACAGCCGGTATCTCAACACGCTAAACATTTTGGCTATCTCGGCTTTTGGATTATTACTTTATAACCCGCTTTATATTGTTGATGTTGGCTTTCAGCTCTCCTATCTTGCTGTATTCGGACTAATTGTATTTCAACCACTTGTATATAACTGGTTAAAGTTTAAAAACAAATGGGCCGATAAATTATGGGCCGCATGCTCAGTTTCCATAGCAGCCCAGGTCATCACCATTCCTTTAAGCGCATTTTATTTTCACCAGTTCCCGGTTTATTTTTTGGTGAGCAACCTCTTTATAATAATCCCAACCATGGTAATTATGTATTCGGGGATCATCTACCTGTTATTACCACAAATCCCTTTTGTATCAAAGGCAGCTGCCTTCATACTCGAAAACTCGATCCTGGTAATGAACAGGTTTTTAACATGGATAGAGCATTTGCCTTTTGCTTCCATCTCAAAGATCTGGCTAACCACCGCCGAATACTTATTGTTGTATGCCATTATGATCAGCCTATTCTATTTTTTGTATGATAAAAGATCATGGCTGATAAAATTCAGCCTGGTATGTATATTACTTTTATGTATTAGTATCAGTTTAAAGCGGGTTAATGCATCCTCCACCAATAACATTGCCTGGCTAAACCTTAATAAGCATAAGGCAATAGTTTTTAAAAATGGCAATGCAGCTATTGTACTTACTGATTTGAAAGACACCGACAAAACCTACCGGTACTCCATACAGCCTTACCTTGATAGTACCCAGGTAAGCAATACCCGGCTGCTCACACTCAATCAAAACATCAAAACCCCGTGGTTGGTAAAAAATAAGGGGTTGGTTCAGTTTTTAAACACCCGGATGTTTCTTTTAAACAGCCAGCCGGATGGTGACAACCTCTCTACAAAGTTAAAAACAGATTATATTTACATTACCGGTAACCCGCATGCCGCATTAGCCGCTGTAAACAATAACTTTGATTATCATTTGCTTATAATGGATGGCAGCAATAGCGATGCTTATTTAATCAAAATAAAGAATGAAGCCGAAAACAAAAAAATCAAATACAAAATATTAAAACGTAACATTTCAATGGTTACCGTATCTAATTAAAACAATAAAAGAAAAACAAAATTTGCATCTGAGTTAATTAACATCTAAATTGTATAAAAATAAACCCAAAACATGAACAGTAAACTTTTTAACGTTGCCCTGGGCATAGCGCTGACCGCAACTACTTTAAGTGCAAGCGCACAA
>JAQBOS010000347.1 GCA_028287925.1 Mucilaginibacter sp.
CGGTATCAAACAATACAATCTTTGATATTGATGCCGATATTTATGCCCCGTGTGCGTTGGGTGCAACCATTAATACACAAACAATTAATAAGCTTAAGTGCGCTATTATAGCAGGTTCGGCTAATAACCAGTTGGAAGACGAAAATATTCACGGGCAAATGCTGCTTGAAAAAGGCATATTATTCGCACCGGATTATGTGATAAATGCAGGGGGGATTATTAATTGCTATTCAGAACTGATGGGCTTTAGTAAAAAAAGAACCATGCAGCTAACTGAAAATATTTACGAAGCTACCCGGAATGTTTTAAAGCTTTCTAAGGCCGAAAGCATTTCTACAACTGATGCTGCTAATAAAATAGCTGAAAAAAGAATTGCTGATATTAAAAAAGTGAAATCAACCTATTAAAATACCAAATAACCCACTAACTTTGTGGGCTAAAATCGTTCTTACAAAATGTTAAACCGCAGACACCTAAGGGTAAAAGTTCTACAGTCGTTATACGCTTATCACCAATCAAACAGCGGCGACATCAAACAGCATGAAAAAAATCTATTGCAAACAATTGATAAGGTGTACGAAATGTATATCTGGATGCTGTCACTAATTTCAGAAATTACAAGCTATGCAGCAAATGATGCCGAAGAAAGGGCAAACAAACATTTACCTACGGCTGATGACCTCAATGCCAATGTTAAAATTCTGAGCAACAGGTTTATTCTTTCCCTGCATCAGAATAAAGATTATTTAGCAGGGCTTAAAAAGTACAAAGTAGAATGGAGTTTTGAGCCCGAGCTGGTAAAATCTTTATTTACTATCCTCAAAAATTCCGAGGATTATAAAGAGTATCTGAAAAAGACGGGTGACACTATCCAAACTGATAAAGACATTATTAAATTCATTTTCAAAAAGGTGATCTTAAAATCATCAATTGCCGAGCAGGTTTTTGAAGATATGTTTTTATACTGGCCGGTAGATAAAGATGTTTTACAGGCATTAATTGCAAAAACATTTAAAAACTTTTCACATGACGAGCCCGGGCTGAATGAATTAGCCGAAGTAACCGGCAATTGGGAAGAAGACAGGGATTTTATTGTTAATTTGTTTGAAGAAAGCATTCGTCATGATGCGGATTACCAGTTGTTGATAACCGGTAAAACTCAAAATTGGGAGCCTGACCGGATTGCTATGATGGATACTTTATTAATGAAAATGGCTATTGCCGAGTTTATTAATTTTACGTCTATCCCGGTTAAAGTTACCATTAATGAATACCTTGAAATTTCGAAGGAGTTTAGTACACCCAAAAGTAATTCATTTATAAACGGTATATTAGACAAGATTTTGGGCGACCTGAAAACTCAGAATAAAATAAAGAAAATAGGCAGAGGATTAATTGAATAATTACATGAAAAACCTTTTTTTAAGCTTAATAGCGGCAGGAATATTAATGACTTCCTGTAATTCAAACAAAACCGGTAATACAACAGCAGATAATTCCACTACGGCTAACGCTGCCAATGCACCGGTAATGAAATTTGAAAAAGAAACGCATGATTTTGGTAAGATCAAAACCGGCGATAAGGTTACATATGATTTTAAATTTACCAATACAGGCAAAACACCATTAATTATTACAGATGCCATTGCCACCTGCGGATGTACCAAGCCTGAGTGGCCTAAAACACCCGTTAAACCAGGTGAAAGTGGCGCTATCCACGTTACTTTTGACAGTGCTGCAAAAATGGGGCTGCAGGATAAACAAATAACAATTACAGCCAATACTAATCCTGCACAAAACAGGGTGCATTTAATTGGCGAGGTAACCACAAAATAAAAATTATATAAATTTAAAATGATAGCAACTATTTTATTACAAGCTGGTTCAGGATTTGGGATTCAGCAGATTATAACTTTCGGTTTAATTGCAGTGGTTTTTTACTTCTTTATGATAAGGCCACAGGTAAAAAAACAAAAAGATCAGAAAAAATATGTTACCGAGTTAAAAAAGGGTGATAAGGTAGTTACAACTGCAGGCATCCACGGCAGGATAATTGACGTTAACGAAACCACTTTTTTAGTTGAAGTTGATAACGGTAAGATCCGTTTTGATAAAACGGCAATATCTTTAGAAGCTTCAAAGGCACTGAATACGCCTGCTGTAATTACTAAGTAAGCTGAAAGCTTAAGGCAGAAAGCCAAAAGCAGTATAAAAAATTAAAGCGATAAGCTGAAAGTATGAGTAAAAGCATCAAAGGCTTTTGGCTTTTATCTTTCAGCTTTTAGCTTTTTAAGGCTTTTACCTTTTTAATATGGCAATAATAAAATTATCTGCAACAGAACGAAGAAGAGCATCAGCATTTTTTACATGCCTGGTACTGGCCGTTCTTGCCTGGATCTTTACCGTATTGTCAAACACCTACAGTTATACCGTTAAAGAGGCATTAAATTTCAAGAACACACCTCAAAAACGCGCCTTCCATTCGTTACAGTCTGATACAGTGAATGCCACTATAAATGGCAGCGGCTGGCAAATGCTGTTTTCAAAAATGCATAACGAAGTGAATTCTATTTCAATTGATCTCCGGTCGCTTGAGTACAAAAGCTATGTTGTCCTTAGTTCGCAGTTAAGCCAGGTAAACAGTAAAAAAGAAATAGATCAGCAAATAACAGGCTTTAACCCTGATACGCTTTATTTCGATTTTTCGAATCGTAAAGTAAAAAGGGTACCTATTGAGTTATTAACCTCGGTAAAGTATAAGCACCAGTTCTCACAATCGGGCAATATTACGCTTAACCCTGCGTATGTTATTGTAAATGGCCCGGCAAACGTTATTGATAATATACTAACCTGGAAATCTGATACGCTAAAGCTGGATAGCATTAGTGAAACTATTAATACCCGTTTAACGCTTCAGCCGGTTAAGGAAGGAAATGTAAGTGTATTTCCTAAAAATGTGGAAGTAACGCTGCCCGTTGATGAGTATACCGAAAAAACGCTGGAGATCCCGGTTAAGCTGATCAATAACCATGATTATGACGATGTAAAAATCTTCCCTCAAAAGGTTAAAGTAACATTTACTACTTCATTAAGCAGGTATGCCCAAACTGATGAAGACTTTTTTGAAGCAACGGTAGATCTGGACCTATGGAGAAAGCATGGCTATAAAGTATTGCCGGTTGTGATCTTTAAATCGCCTGCGTACAGCAAAATAGTGAAAATTGAACCACAGAACGTTGACTTTATTATAAAAAAGTAATGCTCAAAATAGGATTAACCGGCAATATAGGCAGCGGCAAAACTACCGTCAGCAAAGTATTTGAGCTGTTGGGGATTCCTGTTTTTTATGCCGACGATGCAGCAAAGGAAGTAATGGTAAAAGACCAGATCCTTATTAAAGGTATTCAATCAGCCTTTGGTAAGCCTTCCTATTTTGATGATGGCACGTTAAATCGAAAGCATATAGCGGATATTGTTTTTAACGATGCTGAACAACTTGAAAAGTTGAATTCGCTGGTGCACCCGGCAACTTTCAGAGCTTTTGACGAATGGGT
>JAQBOS010000357.1 GCA_028287925.1 Mucilaginibacter sp.
CGCTCATTTAAAGCAAGTTATGCTAAACGAAAAAAGAGGTATACCAGCTTTGCAGCTGAATTATACCTCTTTGTCTCTTTCGGTAGAGGGAGCAGGACTCGAACCTACGACCTTCTGGTTATTAGCCCGACGAGCTACCAACTGCTCCATCCCGCACTGTATTTTTATTTTTTGATTACACTGATTAGCTTTTTGATTTCACAGATTGACTCGGTGTAATCCCCAAAAATCAGTGAAATCCTTATTTTTAATTGGGACTGCAAAGATATAATTCGTTTCTTTGCAGTCCAAATATTATTTTAATTATTTTTCTATGGCGCATAAGGCAGGTTTCGTGAGTATAATTGGTAAGCCCAACGCAGGTAAATCAACCCTTATGAATGCCCTTGTTGGTGAAAAAATGTCAATCATCACCCCCAAGGCACAAACAACAAGGCACCGCATACTGGGTATTGTTAACGATGAAGATTACCAGATTGTATTTTCAGATACTCCCGGCGTGATTAAACCACACTATGCCCTGCACGAGAGCATGATGCACCAGGTAGACGGTTCCATAGTAGACGCCGACCTGATTTTGTTGGTTACCGATATTTACGAGGAATATGATGAGGCCGATGTACTGAAAAAACTGGAAGGCACACAGGCACCGGTTGCAGTGCTGATCAATAAGGTTGATCAAAGCGACGAAGAAACTGTAAAAGCCAAGGTTGAATTTTGGGAAGAAAAATTAAAACCCAGGGCAATTTTCGCCATCTCGGCTTTAAAGGATTATAATGTGCTGGCAGTAATGAACTTTGTAATTGAGCACCTGCCCGAGCATGCTGCCTATTACGAAAAGGATGCGCTGACCGACCGTAACGACCGGTTTTTTGCATCGGAAATGATAAGGGCGCAGATCTTTAAGCAATACAAAAAAGAAATTCCCTATAGTACCGAGGTTATAGTTACTGCTTTTGTTGAAGGCGAAAAGCTGCACCGCATCAGCGCTGAAATTATAGTGGAGCGCGATTCGCAGAAAAATATAATTATAGGTAAAGGCGGCGAAATGCTTAAAATAGTGGGCACCTATGCCCGCCGGGATATGGAAGACTTTTTCCAGAAAAAGATCTTTTTAGAGATGTTTGTAAAAGTTATCCCCGATTGGCGCAGTAAAAAAAATTACCTGAAACAGTTTGGGTACGAATAAGATGTGAGATTTGAGATGTGAGATATGAGAGCCTTGAAATTGGTTATTTATCTGACATTTTAAGGCGCATCAATAAAAAATAATAAATAAATTTAGATGTGAGATTTGAGACATGAGATTTGAGAGTTAGATTTGGGAAAGGAATAATAACCTTAATATATCTCACATCTCATGTCTCACATCTCATATCTATAACCTATCTCACATCTCATATCTAATAATAAAATGAGTAACATAGTAGCCATAGTGGGCAGGCCCAACGTAGGCAAATCAACTTTATATAACCGTTTAACCGAAACCCGTAAGGCTATTGTTGATGACTTTAGCGGCGTAACGCGCGACAGGCATTACGGTGTTTCTGAATGGATCGGTCGCCAGTTTACCGTAATTGATACGGGTGGTTATGTCGCCAATTCTGTTGATGTGTTTGAAGCCGCCATCCGCGAGCAGGTAATAATTGCCATTGAAGAGGCAACCGTAATATTATTTATGGTTGATGTAACTACCGGCATTACCGACCTTGATGATGAAATAGCCAACCTGCTGCGCAAAGGCAAAAAGCCTGTGTTTGTAGTAGTAAATAAGCTGGATAATAACCAGCAACTGGCTGATTCAATGGTGTTTTACAGCCTGGGACTTGGTGAGCTTTACAATATTTCATCAATGACAGGTTCTGGTACAGGCGAGCTGCTCGATGAGGTGGTTAAGCATTTTGACGATGAACCCATTGAAGAGAATCAATTGCCGAAATATGCTATAATAGGCCGGCCAAATGTAGGCAAATCATCCATCATTAATTCACTGATAGGGACTGATCGTAATATTGTAACGCCAATTGCAGGTACCACCCGTGATTCTATCCACATCCATTATAACCAGTACGGGCATGATTTTATGCTGATTGATACTGCCGGGATGCGGAAAAAAACAAAAGTTAAAGAGAATATCGAGTTTTACTCGGTAATGCGTACCATAAAAGCGCTGGAAGAAGCAGATGTAGTGATATTGATGATTGATGCTGTTGAAGGGATCGAATCGCAGGATGTTAATATTTTCCACCTTGCCGAAAAGAATAAAAAAGGTGTGGTTATTGTGGTGAATAAATGGGATCTGATCGAAAAAAATAACAAAACTATTAAAGTTTTTGAAGAACAGATCCGCGAAAAATTAGCGCCGTTTACCGATGTGCCTATTGTATTTACATCGGTTACAGAAAAGCAAAGGGTATTAAAAGTAATTGAAACTGCTGACCTTGTTTACCAAAACAAGATCAGGAAGATCCCTACCTCGAAACTGAACGAGATTATGCTGCCTATTATTGAAGCCTATCCGCCGCCATCAATAAAAGGTAAATACGTTAAAATAAAATATATTACACAAATAGCAGGCACATCGCCGATGTTTGCTTTCTTCTGTAATTTACCACAATACGTAAAAGAGCCTTATTACCGCTTCATAGAAAACAAGATCAGGGAAAACTTTGATTTTAACGGCGCACCTGTACAGGTGTGGTTTAGGCAGAAGTAGGGGGGAGGATGTGCGAATTTCGGATGTGCAGATGTGCGGATGGTGTTAGATGTTTTTAGTGATGGAAGTTATTTTACACCCTGATTTAAATCCACTCGTAAATCCACTCGATATTAATTCTCTCATCCGCACATTCAAAATTTGCACATCCGCACATCATTTCACCGCTTCCACCGCTTTTGCAAGGGTAATATCATCGCTGTTAACGGCTTCAAAATAAGCGTTATCGCCCCATTTAAAGCGGGCAGCGCTAGCCTTAAGCATTGATTTTATAGTTGATTTGGAGATCAGCAGTTCCTGTGAATTTATTTCCTTAATGGTTTGGGAGGCATACATGATAAATTTATCAAGCTCATCATTATTAACATTATATTGTTTTATAAAAGCCTCTGGCGAATCAAATTTGTTTAGCTGCGGTTGCAGCTTATCAATGGTATACGCTGTAAATAACTGCTGATCGCTCAATTGCTGCAAAAGGTAAGTGTTCTGGGTGGTATCAGCCGGTACAAAAATATCGGGCATTATGCCACCGCCGCTAAAAACTTTGCGGCCGTTTAAGGTGTGATAAGGCGATGGCTTTTTAAAAATGCTGTCGTTAAGGTTGCTTTGGGCTGAGAATAGTTCTCCTTTTCGCATCCTTTCGGTAATTTCATTGTGATAGCTGTCGATCCCCGCCTTGTACGATTTCTGGATAGACCGGCCTGAAGGTGTATAATACCTTGCAATGGTTAAATTAACAGCCGACCCATCGTTAAAAGCAAATTGCTGCTGAACCAGGCCCTTGCCAAATGAGCGGCGGCCAACAATAACAGCCCTGTCAAGATCCTGCAGGGCGCCTGCCAGGATCTCGCTGGCAGATGCGGAATATTCGTCAATTAAAACTGCTAGTTTACCATCCTGGAAAGTACCGGAATCGGTAGCAAAATAATCCCGGCGTTCTTCATGAATGCCCTGGGTATAAACAATAAGTTTGCCCTTTTTCAAAAATTCGTCTGCAAGCGCTGTTGCAGCATTCAGATAGCCACCGCCATTTTCGCGCAGATCAAGCACCAGCTTTTGCATGCCTTTTGTTTTGAGTTTACTTAAAGCTTCACGAAAATCAGCATCAGTAGTTAAAGCAAATTTGCTGATCTTAATATAACCAACATCCGGCGCAGCCATGTACGATGCATCAAGGCTGCTGGTACTAACATAACCTCTTTTTAAGGTGTATTGCTTTGTTGTTGCTGAATTTGGATTGAGGACGGTAACAAGTAATGCCGAGTTTTTTTCGCCCCTTAAAGTTTTGTTTACAAGCTGAACAGTAAGGTGTGTGCCCGAAAACCTTTTATTGTTTACGTCTATAATTTTATCGCCGGTAATTAAACCTGCGTTTGCAGCTGGTCCGCCGGGATAAATTTGGGTGATCACAAGTGTATCGCGGAGCAACTGGTATTCCAGGCCTATGCCAGTAAAGCCACCGGCAAGGCCTTCGTTTATGGTTGTTGCCTTTTGTTCGGGCAAATAAAGAGAATGCGGATCAAGATTTTGCAGCATGCTGTTAACGGTAGCGCCTTCAACACTGTCGACATTCACAGAGTCGACATAATTTTGCTTTACGAGGGATAGGACTTTTGAGATCTTATCGTTTTCTTCTAATGAAAAACCTAAACTTTGGTTCATCAGGCTGCGGTTACTGATAAATATGCCGATGGTTATACCCAGCAAAACCAATACCATCGTCCTGAAAATTATACCAGCAGCTCTTTTCATACCTTCTTAATTATTACAAAGTTAGTTAAATACAGGGAGATATGAGACGGGAGATATGAGATTTGAGACCGGATTTTTATTTTTTTTATCTCATATCTCACATCCCTCAATATTGAGATATGAGAAGTGAGATCTGAGATTTGAGACCGGAGTTCTATTTTTTTTATCTCAAATCTCATGTCTCAAATCTCACATCTTTACCTCATATCTAAAAGATTTTCCCCAATTTTGTTAAATGGAAACCACAACCGAAAAGGAGTCGCGTTATAATAACCTGGAGCAAATGCCGGTATTGGAGATCCTTGAAAATATAAACAAGGAAGATCAAACTGTTCCGCTGGCTGTGGCAAAGGCCTTACCGCAAATTGAAAAGCTGGCAACTGTAACAGCAGCTAAAATGAAGGAAGGCGGCAGGTTGTTTTACATAGGCGCCGGAACAAGCGGCAGGTTAGGGGTAGTTGATGCTTCGGAATGTCCGCCTACATTTGGCGTGCCGTTTGATGAAGTGGTAGGAATAATAGCAGGTGGGGACTTCGCCATTCGCAAAGCTGTTGAATATGCCGAGGATGATGCCGAACAAGCCTGGGTTGATTTGGAAGCATATAATATTAATGAAAAAGATGTGCTGGTAGGCATAGCGGCATCAGGCACTACGCCTTATGTTATCGGTGGCTTAAAAAAGGCAAATGAACATAATATTGTTACAGGCTGTATTGTTTGCAATGCCGGCAGCCCGGTTGCAGCCGAAGCAAAATACCCGGTTGAAGTAGTTACCGGCCCTGAATTTTTAACAGGATCAACCCGGATGAAGGCCGGAACTGCGCAGAAGCTGGTGTTAAATATGCTAAGTACATGTGTAATGATCAGGATCGGCAAGGTAAAGGCAATAAAATGGTTGATATGCAATTAAGCAATAATAAGCTTGTTGACCGCGGCACCCGAATGGTAATGAACGAGACCGGTTTAGACGAAAAAACAGCAGGCGATCTGCTGAAAAAATACGGAAGCGTTAGGAAAGCTGTGGAAAGTATTAAAAATTGATGTGCAGATGTGCGGATTGAAAAGGATGTGCAGATGTGCGAATATGCAGATGTGCGGATTGAAAAAGATGTGCAGATGTGCGAATATGCAGATGTGCGGATGATTTAAAATAGAGGATGATTGTTTATGGATAGGGATAAGCAAATGTTGCCGGATGCGAAGCTGAATTCGCACATCCGCACATCTGCACATTGAAAATTAGAACATGCACGAGATAGAACCATATTATAAATGGCGGGACGATTATGTTGCAGCAGAGGATGAATATTCTCCTTTTTACGCAACGCAGTATAATGAGTTTGAGTTTGATAAACAGATCTATAATTACCTGTTACACCCGCAATGGGACTCATTCGGCTCAAATACCTTGTACATGAAGGTGTTATTTGCCGATTATGAAAAAGGGTATTCCATTATTGAATTTATAGGCGAGTGGAACGATGCCATCAACAATGATATTATGCTGATGAAGCGCGAGATCATTGAGCTGATGATAGATAACGGCATTAACCATTTTATTTTGATAGGCGAGAATGTGCTGAACTTTCACTCATCAGACGACTGCTATTATGAAGAATGGTTTCAGGATGTGGAAGATGGCTGGATAGCCGGAATAAATTTCAGGGATCATGTGATAGAGGAATTTAAACGGAACAACATCGACTACTATATCAACTTTGGCGGTGCTCTGGATGATCTTGGCTGGCGATCATTAAAACCGATCCAGGTATTTAAAAAGGTTGAAGAGCAGTTGACGAAGAGGCTAAGTTAGTTGATTAGTGATTAGAGACCAGAGGTTAGGAAAAATCTAAAAGATTGTCTTTTTAACTAATCTCCAGTCGCTAACCTCTAATCACTAAAGCAGCTTTGCTGCTTTCTCAATTTCAGGAAGCTCCTTTTTATATTCTTCCACATCCCATGCCAGGTTGAATAATTTAGCATAATCTGCAATGGGTTGTAATCCCATAGTTTTGCGCCTTTCATCTACATGGTCGGGGTCGGCAATAGGGTAGAAGCACATTTTTCCGGTTGATTTATTTCTGAACACCTGGCTACCGTAGATTTGGTTTTTGCCTTCGCGCATGTTTACACGGTCTTCCAACAATGCCAAATTGCTTGATAGAGTTTTGCCATCCTTTACTGCAGTTCTTATCATGGGCAAATATTTTTGCTGGGTGGCAAGGTTGGCATGCTGGATCACTAAAAACAACGCCTGGCTGCCGTTCATACCCACATCCTGGGGACCGAGCCAGCCATATTTGTCAATGATTTGCGTTACTTTAATTATATTCAGGCTATCAGCAATATGGGCTGCTTTTATAGCTGAATCAACCTGGGCGGCTGTGGCTTTAGCTTTTGAAAGGTCCTGTGCTCTGTACCTGCTGCCCTGGTCGGCTTTGTAAATAGTATCAAGTACAAGCATTAAAGGTTTATTTAATTTGCTGCTATCAATAGTAAAAGTATTTACCTGTGCAAATGCTGTTGTGGTTAAAAATGCCAGGGAAAGCGCTAAAAAGGTTTGTTTCATTGGTGTTTAGAATGATTTATTTGTTTTAGATCAAATAAAACGATTGATGTTACCGTTAATTGTTAAGGATAGTTAACGATCTGTGTTTGGATGCTCTTTTCTTTTACAACTTATTGAAACAGAGGCAGGGCCTCGGCAAATATTGTAACAACGGATTTTAATCCGTTGTTGACGTAAAGAAAAACAAAAAGAACAGTATGTTCGATCCATTTATAACATATTGGTCGTGCCTATGGCACTTTATTTGGTGAATTTTATCCGCGATGGGTTAAAACCCATCGTTACAAAATATTTCGAGCCTATGGCTCTATAAATAAATAGCCATGCAAACATCATCAAACCATTATTTAAACTATTTCTTAAAACACTCGTCTAAATCCCGAATCTATATTTAAATTTGAATAATAAATTTTTTAATAAAAAAATGGAAAATAACAATCCTGACTACGTTTATAAAAACGTAATACAATTAAATGAAACCGATGCATCACGTAAATATTTAGCTAAAGTATTTGCATGGATGTTTGCTGCCCTGGGTATATCTGCTTTTGTTGCCTTTGAGTTTTTTGGTAACCAGGGCTTAATGAGCCTTATAATCAATCCTGTAGCGGGTGGGTTTACAGGCTTGGGTTATGCCGCAATATTTGCACCGCTTGCCTTTTCAATGGCGTTAAGCTTTGGTTTTAACCGCATGTCGTATTCTGTTACGTTGGTGTTGTTTATTACTTATGCTGCAACAATGGGAATAAGTTTAAGCGTTTTGGGCCTTATTTATACCGCAAGCTCAATGTTTGGTGTGTTTTTAAGTGCATCGGCTGTTTTTGCTATTATGGCAGTTGCAGGCTACACCACACAAATGGACCTTACAAAATTTGGTTCAATATTAATGGTGATATTTTTTGGGGTATTTGCGGTAAGCATCATAAACTTCTTTTTGGGCAGCTCGCAGATTCAATATATCGTGAGCTTTGCATTTATGGTGATCATGATAGGCCTTACGGCATATTATATTCAAATGCTTAAACGCATTGGGGCAGGTATTGAATACGGCACCGCCGAATCAAAAAAACTGGTTATTATGGGTGCTTTTATGCTTTACACTACCTTTATTAACTTGTTTATGTCAATGCTGCGCATCTTTGGCGGCAGAAGGTAAGAAAAATAAGTGCTATTAACGTGCCGGTAAAAAGTTGTATTAGATTAGCTTTCAACTTTTTACCGGCATTTTTATTTGCTATCAGTGTTAAAGCCTCCGTCCCCCGGATTGACACCAGCCGCGCCCGGCAAAAAGCCAGGCAAGCCTTAACATTTTGCCGGCAAAAAGGGTATGACACCCAATATTGTATTTTGATTGATATGAGCCTGCCTTCGGGTGTTAAAAGGTTTGTGGTATGGGACTTTGGTAAAAACAATATCTTATTGTCCGGCCTGGTTAGTCATGGTTGTGGAAAGATGCCATGGTCGGGTGTTTGGTCAAAAGATAAGCCGGTATTTAGCAATGCCGATGGCAGCCATTGTACCCCGCTTGGTAAATACAAAATAAACAACCGGGCTTACAGCGCCTGGGGGATCCACGTAAAATATTATTTGGATGGATTGGAAAGCACCAACAGCAATGCTTTGGCAAGGCAAATTGTGTTTCACTCCTGGGAAGAGGTGGCGGAAAACGAAGTCTATCCATTCGGAACACCCGAAGGCTGGGGCTGCCCTGCTATTTCAAACAATACCATGAAAACGGTAGATGGATTATTACGCAAGCAAAAAAAGCACTGGCTGATGTGGATCTATAATTGACAGAGATCTGAAATTTGAATTCTCACACTCATTCTTTTTTCTTGCATCTTGATTCCTGTATCTTGATTCTTGCATCTTTCTCCCGTCATTTCTTACCTTACGATAACAAAACTCCCTTGCAAATTAATTGTTTATTATGCATCTTTGTGGCGCTTATGGAGAAAGACGGAGGGATTAGACCCTGCGATGTCTTAGCAACCTGTACTTACAAGGTGCTACATTCTACTCGGCAGCCAAACGGCCCCGGGAAAGATAAGCGAAAGTCAACATTATACCCGACTTTTCGATATAAGCTTTTTTTTATTAGATGTGAGATATGAGATTTGAGATGTGAGACTTTTTTGGCATCCGGCTTTTTCGGACGAATAGTCTTTTATCTCAAATCTCACGTCTCAAATCTCATATCTAAACAAAACATGGATATTAGAAAAGAATTAGAAAAACGCATCCTGGTAATTGACGGGGCAATGGGTACCATGATCCAGCGGTACCAATTGACCGAAGCCGATTTTCGTGGAGAACGCTTTCGTGAGCATGCAAGCGACCTGCAGGGGAATAACGACCTGCTGAATATAACGCGCCCTGATATTATTAAAACCATTCATGCCGAATACCTTGATGCCGGGGCAGATATTATTGAAACCAATACATTCAGTACACAGCGGATCTCATTGGCAGATTATAACCTGGAAGAGCTGGCTTACGAGCTGAGCTATGAGGGTGCCCGCATTGCCCGTGAAGTTGCTGACGAATACAATAAAAAAACACCAGGCAAGCCACGGTTTGTAGCAGGCGCAATTGGCCCGACTAACCGTACTGCCTCCCTTTCGCCGGATGTTAATGATCCCGGTTATCGGGCGGTAACATTTGATGACCTTGCCGAAGCTTATTATGACCAGGTTAGGGGCTTGGTTGATGGCGGATCAGACTTGTTAATTGTTGAAACCATATTTGATACCCTAAATGCCAAGGCTGCTTTATTTGCGATTGACCGTTATAAAAAAGAATGTGCTGTTGCAGGTAAAGACTACGCCCCCTTTAGGGGGTTAGGGGGCCTTATGATCTCGGGAACTATTACTGATGCATCTGGTCGTACTTTATCAGGGCAAACGGTTGAAGCTTTCTGGGATTCTGTTAGTCATGCCAACCTGCTTTCGGTTGGGTTGAATTGTGCCCTGGGAGCAAAAGAAATGCGCCCGCATCTTGCTGAATTATCTGAAAAGGCGAACGTATATATTTCAGCATATCCAAATGCCGGTTTGCCAAATGAGTTTGGCCAGTATGATGAAACCGCACACGAAACCGCACACCAGATTGATGACTTTATAAAAAACGGACTGGTAAACATAGTAGGCGGCTGCTGCGGCACAACGCCTGAGCATATTAAATGCATTGCCGAAAAAGCAGCAAAATACCAGCCGCGCCATATCCCGCAGATTGAACCTTACATGAGGCTTAGCGGATTGGAAGCGGTGACCATAACGCCCGAAAGCATTTTTGTAAATGTGGGCGAGCGTACAAATATTACCGGTTCGCCAAAATTTTCGAAGCTTATTTTGGCCGAGGATTATGAGGCAGCTTTAACCGTTGCCCGCCAGCAGGTGGAAGGCGGCGCCCAGGTTATTGATATTAACATGGACGAGGGCATGATTGATTCGGAAGCAGTGATGGTTAAATTTTTGAACCTCGTAGCTTCTGAACCTGATATTGCCAAACTACCGATCATGATCGATTCATCAAAATGGACGGTTATTGAGGCTGGTTTAAAATGCATCCAGGGCAAGGGGATAGTTAACTCTATCTCGTTAAAAGAAGGCGAAGAAAAGTTTAAGGAGCAGGCCCGTAAGATCTTAAGCTATGGTGCTGCCACAGTTGTGATGGCATTTGATGAAACTGGCCAGGCTGATTCATTACAGCGCCGCACAGAGATCTGTAAACGCTCATACGATATTTTGGTTAATGAGGTGGGCTTTCCACCACAGGATATCATCTTTGACCCTAATATTTTAACCGTAGCCACCGGGCTTGAAGAGCATAACAACTACGCGGTTGATTTTATTGATGCTACGCGCTGGATAAAACAAAACCTGCCGCATGCTAAGGTAAGCGGTGGGGTGAGTAATATTTCATTCTCGTTCCGTGGTAACAATACCGTGCGCGAGGCGATGCACTCAGCTTTTCTTTACCACGCTATAAAGGCCGGCATGGATATGGGCATTGTAAACGCCGGGATGCTGGAAGTTTATGAGGAGATCCCCAAGAACCTATTGGAACTGGTTGAAGACGTATTGCTTAACCGCAGGCCGGATGCTACAGAGCGCCTGGTTGAATTTGCCGATACCATAAAAAGTAAGGGTAAAGAAATTGTAAGGGACGAGGAATGGCGCAAAGACCCGGTTGCTAAACGCCTGTCGCATGCGCTTGTAAAGGGCATTATCGAATACCTGGACAACGATGTAGAAGAAGCAAGGCAGCAATATGCTAAGCCGCTTGAAGTGATAGAAGGGCCGTTGATGGATGGCATGAACATAGTGGGCGACCTTTTTGGCGCCGGAAAAATGTTTTTGCCGCAGGTTGTAAAATCTGCCCGGGTAATGAAAAAGGCGGTTGCCTACCTGTTGCCGTTTATCGAACTTGAAAAACAACGAGTTATTGATGCCGGCGAAGATAGCAGCGGGAGCAGGGCTAATGCCGGTAAGATCTTAATGGCTACGGTTAAGGGCGATGTGCACGATATCGGTAAAAATATTGTGGGCGTGGTTTTGGCCTGTAACAACTTTGAGGTGATAGACCTTGGGGTAATGGTGCCTGCCCAAAGAATTATTGAAGAAGCAAAAAAACAAAATGTAGATATTATTGGCCTTAGCGGGCTGATCACACCATCGCTTGATGAAATGGTGCACTTTGCCAAAGAGATGGAACGCGAAGGTTTCACTATTCCGCTGATAATTGGCGGGGCAACAACCTCACGCATTCACGCTGCTGTGAAAGTAGCGCCAAACTATTCGGGGGCAGCTATTCACGTGCTTGATGCTTCGCGGAGTGTTACGGTTTGCAGTAGTTTGATGAGCAAGGATAACCGGGATGCCTACATCCAGGGGATAAAGGATGAGTATGAAAAAGCACGCGAGGCGCATTTAAACAAAAAGTCTGATAAACGTTTTGTAAGTATTAATGAGGCCCGGGGTTCAAAATTCCAGATCAGTTTGGATGGTGATGTGGCTGCAAAACCAACATTTACAGGTACTAAAGTATTTGAAAATTACCCGCTGGAAGAATTGGTGCCTTATATTGACTGGACGCCATTTTTCCATACCTGGGAGCTGCGCGGCAGTTATCCGAAGATCTTTGCGGATAAGTTTGTGGGCGATGAAGCAAAAAAGCTTTATGATGACGCACAGGCATTGTTAAAAAAGATAGTGGACGAAAAGCTGTTACAGGCCAATGGGATAATAGGTTTTTGGCCTGCGAATAGTGTTGGTGATGACATTGAACTTTACACAGACGAGAGCCGGAAAACCTTGTTAACCCGGATCCACACTTTACGCCAGCAGGCGGAAAAGGTTAAAGGTGATCCATATTATGCGCTATCGGATTTTATAGCCACAAAAGAAAGCGGCGTGCCTGATTATTTTGGCGGCTTTGCCGTTACAACAGGTTTAGGCTGTGATGAGCTGGTAGCCAAATTTGAAAAGGATTATGACGACTATAACAGCATAATGGCCAAAGCCCTTGCCGACCGTTTGGCAGAAGCTTTTGCCGAAAAAATGCATGAGTTGGTACGTAAGGAATACTGGGGCTACTCAAAAGGCGAACAGTTAAGCACTGATGACCTGATAAAAGAAGAGTACCAGGGCATCCGTCCGGCTCCGGGTTATCCTGCTTGCCCGGATCACACGGAAAAAGCTACTTTATTTGAACTGCTAAAAGCAGAAGACAATGCCCATATGCACCTTACCGAAAGCCTGGCCATGACACCGGCAGCATCTGTAAGCGGGTTCTATTTTGCGCACCCACAGGCCAGGTATTTTGGGCTGGGAAAAATTAGTAAGGATCAGGTAGAGGATTATGCAGTGCGAAAGAATATGCCACTCGAAGATGTGGAGAGATGGCTGGGGCCTAACATAAATTATTAAAAGATTTGTCATTGCGAGGAACGAAGCAACCTCGTAGCTATGCATAACCGCCCTGTATAGTTCGCGATTGCTTCGTTCCTCGCAATGACAAGATTATAAATGCTACTAAATATTTGACCCGAATAGGATCACGATGAAAATAACCGAACATATTGCTAACGCAAAAGGCAAAACCCTTTTCTCATTTGAACTTTTACCACCTGTAAAAGGGCAAAGCATCCAGGGGATCTATAATGCCATTGATCCGTTGATGGAGTTTAATCCGCCGTTTATTGACGTAACTTACCACCGGGAGGATTACATCTATAAGCAACACGATAACGGACTACTTGAAAAAGTAGCCTATCGCAAACGCCCCGGAACGGTGGCTATCTGTGCTGCTATTATGAACAGGTACAAAGTTGATGCAGTGCCACACCTTATCTGCGGCGGTTTTACTAAAGAGGAAACAGAAAATGCGCTGATAGATCTGCAATTTTTAGGAATCGACAATGTATTGGTTTTGCGTGGTGATGCCAGGCAGGCTGATACTTCATTTATCCCAACTCCGGGGGGGCATTCTTACGCAACCGATCTTTTACAACAGGTTACAGATATGAACAATGGTAAGTATTTGTATGAAGACCATGAAGTGGTAAACGCCAATTTTTGTATTGGCGTAGCCGGTTATCCTGAAAAGCACTTTGAGGCGCCTAACCTGAAAACCGATTTTAAATACTTGAAACAAAAGGTTGACATGGGTGCCGAATTTATTGTGACCCAAATGTTTTTTGATAATAGTAAATACATTGAGTTTGTAAAACAATGCCGTGAAAATGGCATTAACGTACCTGTTATCCCAGGTTTAAAGCCTATTACATCATCCAAACAGCTGATCAATCTGCCTAAAATATTTCATATTGATATCCCCGAAGATCTGAGCGATGCTGTACATAATTGTAAATCAGAAAAGGAAGTAAAGGAAGTTGGAATTGAGTGGATGATAGCGCAATGTAAAGAACTGGTAACCGTTGGAGCACCTGTGCTGCACTTTTATACTATGAGTAATCCAGGGCCCACGAAGAAGATTGCGGAAGCGATATTTTAGGAAAGTCCGAAAGTCCGAAAGTCCGAAAGTCCGAAAGTCCGAAAGTCCGAAAGTCCGAAAGTCCGAAAGTCCGAAAGTCCGAAAGTCCGAAAGTCCGAAGCACATTATGTTAAC
>JAQBOS010000238.1 GCA_028287925.1 Mucilaginibacter sp.
ATTTCTTTGCTACGTGGTGCCCGCCATGCCGCGAGGAACTACCGAGGGTACAAAAAGAGATTTGGGAAAAATATAAGGATAACCCCAAATTTGCGCTGTTTGCTTTCGACCGCGAAGAGGGATGGGATAAAACGCTTCCTTTTAAAGAGCAAAATAATTATACATTTCTAATGCTGCCCAATGAAGGCCGTAAGATTTTTAAACTATATGCAACGCAGTATATCCCGCGTAATGTGGTGGTTGATGAAGATGGTAAAATAATTTACCAGTCTGTAGGTTATTGTGAAGAAGACTTTAAAAACCTGCTTGATCTGTTAGCTGAAAAGTTAAAATAGATTGTTCATACATTGACTTGTGAAAACGTACCTGGTAAAAAAAGAACTGGCTATCCCGATCAGCTTAGCTGAAGCCTGGGATTTCTTCTCATCGCCATTAAACCTGGCCAAAATAACGCCGAAGGAAATGAGCATTGTTGTAACTTCCAATCAAACAACCGAAACAAGAATATATCCTGGTATGATCATTACCTATAAGATCTCGCCCTTGTTAGGTATAAAAATGAACTGGATGACCGAGATAACTCATGTAAAGGAAGGTGAATATTTTGTGGACGAACAGCGTTTTGGTCCTTACGCCTTATGGCACCATCAGCATCACTTTAAAGCCATCAAGGGTGGAGTGTTAATGAACGATATTTTAAATTATGCTATACTCTATGGCCTTATAGGCCGGTTAAGTAACACCGTTTTTGTAGGGAAACAAATTAAAGAGATCTTTGAATATAGAGAGAAAGCAATCAGGGAGATGTTTGGAGAATTGAGCTGAAAGCTAAAAGACTAAAGCAAAAAGCTTTTAATGCAAAGCCGAAAACTATTGAATAAATTAATAGCTTTCGGCTTTATGCTTTTGCGTTTTAGCTTATAAATAGCTTTCGGCTTTTTGCTTTCAGCTTTACGCTCTACTACCTATAATCCAGCCTGTAAATAAAGGCAAGGGATACTGAAGTACCTATACCTGTATTACGGCCGGTTAAGAAGCGGCCGCCGCTTAAAAATAATGAAGTTTCCCTGGTAAATGAATGGCCGAAACCTATTGAGGCCTGCAGGAATGAATAATCTTTATTGGTTTCGGGGATTACCGCGAATCTTTTATCATTACTTTGTGAATAGATCCCGCTTACTGTTGCAGATACCTGGTTTTCATAGTCACTATCAAGCGAAAGCCCGAAAGTGGCATTATACCTGTTTTGAATAGGGCCGTTTGTGCCAAAATACTGGCGCACTCCATCGGCAGCATTGAAGTAAGTACTTAAACTTCCCAGCTTGCCGGTTCCTGAAAATGCAAGCTTTAATTCCGCACCTTCCTGGCCGTAACCTAAGCTGGCGTTATTTGAATACAGCGGCGTAATTGCAGTGCCCTGGATAGAAAAATAGTAAATAAAATCAATATTGGCCAGGTAATATCTTAAGCCTGTTTCCATATCGGCAAGGCCTGAGCTATTGGTGCTGGTTGGAGCCGTATTTTGAGAATACATGTTATATACATACGGAATAGATGCTATGGCAGCAAAACGCCTGCTAATGCCATATTCAGCATATAAAGTAACACCAACAGACGAGAAACGCCCATTATTGGCAAAGTTCTTTTTTACCCCGGTTGAGTCCCACTGTGAGTTAGCAAAAAAGTAGCTAACAGAAGGAGCAATCAACAAACGGCCCGGTCTTACCGGGAAACCACCATCGGCATAGCTTATGCTATAAGTGGTTGTAAAAAGTATTAATGTTGATAATAAAAGTCTTGTAAAAGTTTTCAAAAGGCTCATGATAAATGGTTAATGTTAAAACAATGCAAAAGTATCCCGCATCCAGCGCCCTTCATATACCACGTACTTCTTACCGATCTCGTGCGCCAAATCCCTGAATATGATCAGGTGTTTATCTGACGGGATAATGTTATAAAGCGTCTGTACCGTATTTGGAGGTGCAATATTATCAACCATGCCCATGCCGACTAATGTGCGGCATTTTATGCCCGATGCAAAATTTTTAGCATCAAAGTAGTCCATATTATTTAACACCTTATCAAAAGTTAATCCCGGCCTTGTATTAACATATTTGCGGATGTCAATAAAAGGCCAGTCAACCTCGTCAACCAAATTGCGTACATCACTAAGTATAGGATTCGCAGCTGAACAAAAGCTTATACGTTTATCAACGCTAGAAGTTGCAACGGCAAGGAAACCACCCAAACTACCCCCAACAGCAATAATATTATCATGCCTTAGCTCGGGCCGGGTGAAAATAAAATCAACAGCACGCACGCAATCCATAATAGCACCCCGTAAAACGTATTTGTTTTTATCCTCAATGCCCAGCGTAATGTATGTTTCTTTTCGCACATTAATAACATCCCGGCTGTTTCCCTGGACACGGATGTTTAATGACAGTAAGGCAATATCAGGATCGAGGCCATACAGGGGCTTTAAATCAACCTGGTAACCAGGCAAGGCCAGCATCACCACAAACTTCTTGTTCTTGTTTTTTGTTATAGGCTCCGTTAACCATCCGCGGACGGTTAACCCACCGATGGATTTCATCTCAACTAAAAACACCCTGCGGTTATCTTTGCTTGAGTCGGGCATTTCGGTAACCTTATATTCAGGTTTCACCTTGGCAAGCTCCGCCTTTGCATTATTCCAGAATGCTTCAAAATCGGCAGGTTTGCCATATTGCGAACGGATCTCCTCTGGCTTTATGCCAAAGGCTTTACGGGTAGTATCATCATAATCAGTTGTGTTGAGCATGAAGTTTATTTTGTAAAAGCCCGATTTTAACCCGGTAATTTCAAAATTATAGCTTGCCGAACCCTTGCTGCCAAGCCTTACACGCACAGAATCGGACTTCATTAATTTACCTGCTTCGGTAGTTACTACGTATTTAAGCCTGCCTGCCTGGGGGTTTTTATAAGTGCTTTTAATATCAAATGTATATGATGCAGCTGAGCTGAAGACCCCGTCTTTACTGTTGGTGGTTACAACGGTATTTACAGAGCCGTCACTTTCTTCATTTTGTGCAAATGCCTGCTGAGCTCCCGCCATAATGAACAGGGTAAAAGCTATTACCAGGAATTTATTTGTAAATCTTACCATCATATTAACTCATAAATTTAGCAGGGACGCTTTAAGTCCCATCTAACTGTTTTAAAATCAGTATAACCTGATTTTAACTTTTTGTCTGCCTTGTAAGGCTATTACCGTGCCGAAATTCCCCATCCTTGTTTTACTGTAGCTAATATAGTTATTATACAGGTTTTTAGATTGAAAACGCCTCTTTCAGCTGTTAATTGTTCATTTGTTAATTAAATAAGTGGGTAAACAATTCAACAGTATCCCTGCCTATGGTATCCTGAATTTTTCGCGGAGCCACAGGTTTTGAAACATAAAATAATTAAAATTTACCTCATGTGTGGAGTTTGGTACACACACAAATTCCTTATTGGTGCTGCTGATATGGCTGTACAGAGCCATGCTGCAACGCGGCGGACAAAACTGGTCAAGCAAGCCTATCCCCATCAGCACCGGGCACTTTACCATCGGTGCAAAATTTTGCGGATCGTAATAATCCCATGTGCTGTAAAACTTATCCCATGTAAAACCGGCGTGCTGGCTTTGATATTTCCTGAACACTTTAAACGGAAACACCTGGCTCTCGTATGATTCCGAGATTGAATAATTATCATGTATATCGGCGTACAGCGGCACTTGTATGGTTAATAATTTTATCCTTTTATCAAGTGCTGCAGTTATTAATGCCAATGATCCACCCTGGCTTCCGCCTTCAACAAAAATTTTGCTGGTATCGATACCCAGGTTAGGGTGCGAATATAAAAAGTCGAGCCCGCGCAGGCAATCCATATATACACCCCGGTAAATGTATTTGTCTTTATTCTCAATATTTACCACCGAATAATTATCGGTACCAATATTTATTATATCCTGGCTGTTGCCGTTACCACGTACATTAAGGTCAAATGCAATAAAGTCATCGTTATCCATATTGGGCTTAAGCGTAACCACGTAGCCGGGAACACGGTAATGCACCGGGAAATTTTTCCCATCCCGCGGAATAACCAGCCAGCCACGAATCACCAGGTTGTCGTACGAGTGCATCTCAACCGCATAAACTTTCTTTTCATTAGTCGACAGATCTCTGCGCTCAAGCACTCTGTAACTTGGAACCACCTTAGCTAATTGTTCGCGGCTTTGTTTCCAAAAGGCATCAAAATCTGCCGGTTTATATAATTGCGAAGTGATCTGTTCGGGGTTTACCCCAAAAACACGTCTAACGGTATCATCATAATCGGGCAGGTTCACCATGAAATTTATCCGGTAAAAACCGGTGCTTCTTGGCGGAATCTTTATCAGCATCTCCTTATCAGCTTTTCCTTTAATGCTTAAAGGGAAAGAACTAAGCGCTATCTTTTTTCCCTCATCGGTAGTAATAAGATAGGAGATCGTTCCTTTCTGAAACTCGTTGGTATTATTACTGATCTGTAGTTTGTATTTAACCTCTTCGTAACTTTTAAAAAGTGCATTTTTATTTTGAGGAACAGCTTTCAATACTATATCGCCGGTTTCTTCAGTTTCTTCTTCATTTGCCTGTGCCGCAACTTTTAATGAAAATGCAAATAGCAGGATGAACGATAGAATAATTAAATAGCTGATCCTTTTCATATCTATAATTTAATAACCGCTAAAACCGAACTACCGTAACCCACGCCCGTATTTACGCCAAAGGGCACATAAAAACCACCCACAAACATGGAGAACCTGCGTGTAAAGGTATGCCCAAAGTTTAACTGGGGCTTAAAAAATGAATAATCGTGTGCTGCAAAAATGTTACTGTTAAAGGCCTTATTAGAGCTAAACGACCTAAAAAGCAATATATCAAGACTTAACTGGTTGTGCTTTGTTATTGGGTAACCTACGGTTCCTGTAAAGCTTATTTGGTCGGGGCCCTGTGAGTCATAATATTTTCGGTAAGCAAACTCAGCATTAAAATATCCCTTGCTGGCAACGTCCTTAGGCAGGTTACCGCAATACATCAGCTTAACTTCTGTACCATAGTTTCCCAAACCAAGCGGCGAAATTCCGTTAGTGCTTTTATACAGAGGCACTATGCCTGATACGCCAATAGAAAGAAACCGCACGTAATTAAAATTCACCAGGTTATAACTAAGACCGACAGTCATATCGCCAAGGCCCGCGTCAATTAATGTATTGCCGGGAGCGATTGCATTTTGCTGATATAGGTAGGGGATGATCGCAATAAAATCAAGCCTGCGGGATATGCCGTAACCTATATAAAGGTTTGCCGAGTATGAGGTAAAACCTGTGCCGGGCGCACCCTTAATTACATTGTCTTTATCGTCAAACCTATCCTTTTGGTGGTAATATGAAAACGTAGGGACAATAACATTGCGGTATTTGCCAATAGGAAAGCCTGCAAATGTTTTTAATGGGGGCATCAAAACAAAAAACAAACAAGTGAAAAGGAAAAGCGTAATTACTTTTTTCATTAGATCTTAAATCCGTTTGCCAAATACATCCTTAATCTTCAATCCCTTTAGGGCGTGGTTTATACTTTATTAAAAAGTCTGATTTACGGATGTAATGATTTAGTGGCTCCTCAATTAGTTTAAATAAACATATAGAAACGGCATTTAATACGATAAAAATGAACAGAAGGTTTAAACTATCGTATTGAAAGGGCGAAATCCAATCTTTTTGCCATTTATCATAGAGGGTAAAAATGGAATCGTTAAGATGATTGATGTTATTATGCAGGATATTGTACATCCAACCTAAATGGATCAAATAGAAGATGTATGAGCTTTTGCCAAGCAGCTCAACAAATGGTGTGGCAAGCAGCTTTTTGAAGGTAGTTTCCTCTGTAAGAATGCCGTAAAAGAAGAAAGCAACCATTACGCATAAAAAGTAATTATTGGTGATAATGCCTATTGGCGTTTCCATGCCGGCTATCCATGGAGCAATGGGTTGTTGAAGCGCCATAATAAACACGCAAACAAATATCAGCACAAAGCCGCCATAGGTAAAGCTGATCTTGTTGGTGCGGGTAAAGCCATTTTTTAATACATACCGCGCCAGCTGCACGCCTACAAAAAACTCAAAGCACCTGCCGAAGAAGGTGAAAACCAATACAAAAGTAAAATTGCCAAAAAAGCCGTGCCAGTTTAGATCCCTGAAGATGAATACCATAACTATAGCAAACAGCGTAATAATTACAGGCTGGATATAAAATTTGTTATATTTTTTGGCGATAAAAAAGATGATGGGCGCTGAAAAATAAAAGCATTCCTCAACTGTTAAGCTCCAGCCCTGCGCTATGCCGCTATCCCAATACTGGTAAAAAAAACCGCGCACAAAGGTGATATTCATGATCATTAACCCGATAGGGTTTGATGAGCCTTTGGTAATGGCTTGATCCTTGGTAATAAAGTAATAAACAAAGGCCGCCACTGTAAGCAAAAAATACAT
>JAQBOS010000379.1 GCA_028287925.1 Mucilaginibacter sp.
GTTAAAAAGCTGGTTACCATGGCTTCTATATCAGGCTTCCGCAATTTATGGCCTAAAGAGATTGAAGAGCAATGGCGCTTAACCGGCATCACCTATATACAAAATAAACGTACCGGCCAGCAAATGCCTTTAAAGGTTAGCCTGCTTAATGATTTGGACAGGAACCCCGCGCGGCTTGACATTCTGGCACATGCTGCCAAAGTAAAACAGCCCTGGCTTATTGTGCATGGGCAGGAAGATGCCTCTGTGCCGGTAAGCCATGCGGAGGAACTGAAAGCGGCACAGCCCCATGCTGCCTATTCGGTAATTCCCGGCGCCGACCATGTGTTTGGAGCAACCCACCCCTATGTTGAACAAAGCCTGCCCGCTCATTTGCTTGAGTTTTGCAAGCAGGCAATTGTTTTTCTGAAAAAGTAATTTATTTGTCATAACTACACCGGCATTAAACTTACTGCTAATGTTTCTGTTAAGCGTACCGGAGTATGAATGTAACAATTCAGCTTCATCAATATCTCACTAAAAACCCCATGTATATTTGGGGAACCAATTTTGACACCTATTTTATGAGTTTATCAGGGGCGAGTAAAAAGGGGAGAAAGTTTTTAAATCCGATCCCAACCGATGAGGCCGGATTTGACAAAATGATCCCCATATTAAAAGAGTATTATCATAACAAAGCCGAAAACACGCCCAAACAACAGTTAGGTCCGTTTAAAACCGATGTTTCAGTTTTTAAAGCCCCTCCTGCAACCGGTTTAAGGATCACACTGATCGGCCATTCGAGCCTGCTGATTGAAATTGACGGCAAACGGATCTTAACCGACCCGGTATGGAGCGACAGGGTTTCGTTCAGTTCGTTTTTCGGGCCTAAACGGTTCTTTCAGCCACCTATCGCATTGGATGAATTGCCGCCTTTGGATGCCATCATCCTCTCGCACGATCATTACGACCACCTGGATAAAAACACCATTAAGTTTTTTGCGGATAAAACCATCCCGTTCATCTGCTCGCTTGGCGTTGGGCAGCATATTGAGAAATGGGGCATAGAAAGAAACTTTATCAGTGAACTGGATTGGGGCGACAGCATAATGCTTGGTGGCGACTGTAATATTATAGCAACCCCGGCAAGGCACTTTAGCGGCAGGGGGATTGTTGGCCGTAATGAAACCTTGTGGTCGTCATTTGTGATAAAAGGTTCGCAGCATAATATATTTTTTGGCGCCGATTCGGGCTGGTTTCCCGGTTTTAAGGAGATTGGCGATACCTTTGGCCCCTTTGACCTCACCATGCTGGAGATAGGCGCCTACGGCAAATTCTGGCCCGACATCCATATGGGTCCTGACAATGCTTCAAACGCCCACCTGGCGCTAAACAGCAAGCTGATGATGCCCATCCATTGGGGAACGTTTAACCTTGCCCCGCATGCCTGGTACGAGCCAATTGAGCGGTTAGTAACCTACGCCAAAGAAAAGCACATAGAACTGTTTGTACCCGAACCGGGCAAACCTACGGAGGTGAAGCCATATGTTTCGGGGTGGTGGCAGAAGTACCGTTGATTTTAATGATTTGAAGATTTCGTTGATTGATTGGGGTTAATCAGGGTAATCCTTAAATCCCAGGAATCCCGGTTCAGATAACCTGCTGTAACGGCTGTAATGTTTGTATTGGGCGATAACGTACGTAACAGGTGATACACTCATCATTCTTTTTTGAACCATGATTCGCTTGATTAAAGGATTAATTGATTCCTTAATCCGGGCAATCCTTAAATCCCAGGAATCCCGGTTCAGACAGCTACAGTTCAACCAAAATCAGGGAACCTTTGTAAACTCATAAGCATCCCGTTCCACAAAATCGGCTACTTTAATCCTAATGCCTTTTACCGTACCATTTTGCACCATAAACGGAAACACGGCTTTACCCAAGGTAGGATCGGAAAAGGTGGCGTAAAAACGATTGCCGCCAAGTGGCTGCAGGTGGGTGTACATTTTAGGGTGATGCTCAAAGCGGATCTCCAGGTCGTTGTTTTCCCCTTGCGTAATAGTGAGCGATCCATAAAGGCTATTCTCATACTTGCCAATATAACTTGATGGCAATAAAGCTGGTTTTGGATTAAGTAAGACCGAATCGCGCAGCTTTTTATCGGCCGCCTGTTCAACCGCTGCATCATTTTTATAGGCAGCCAAATATGTATCACTGTAATCGCGGTATTGCTTTTTAAAATAAGCATCCATTATTTCCCAGCGCAGGGCCTCAAAAAAATTGTTCTGATCGGTATTGGTTAATATAACTATCCCCAGGTGCTCATCTGGCACCAGCGTTACTGACGACAGGTAACCGTTTACGCCGCCATCGTGCATTATAAGGTGCTTGCCGGCATAGTCCTGGATCATCCATCCCAGTGCATACAGCTCGTAATTTGTTGAGCCATCGGGGTGGTTAACCCGGCCCATAATATCTTGTGCCTCGCGGGTGGCTCTAATCGCAGCGGCAGGGATTACCTGCCTTGCCCCTACTTTGCCGTCGTTAAGCAGCGCAAGCACCCATTTACTCATATCGTTTATTGACGAGCTTATGCCGCCCGCAGGCGCAAGCGCGTCAACCTGGCAGTAAGGGATCGGAGATAAGCGCCCATCTATCAGCGTATGCGGAACTGTTCTGTTTAATGATTTGGGCAGTTCGGCGCTTAAGGCCAAAGTATTGGTCATGCCGAGTGGCGCAAAAACATTTTCTTTAAGATAGATTTCCCAGGGCTTGCCCGTTACAACCGGGATGATCTCGCCCGCAGTTAAAAATGCGGCATTGGTATACCCCCACCTGGTGCGGAAAGGATAAGCGGCCTTAAGCATGCCCAGCCGTTGTATAATATCGCTGCGGGTTAAGTTGGTGTTATAAAAAGTAAAATCGCCCTGGAAGGTTTGGAAGCCCAGGCGATGGCAAAGCAGGTCGCGGATCACGGCCATCTCACCGGCGGGTTTATTGTCGAGCTTAAACTGCGGCAGGTATTTGGTAACCTTATCATCCAGCGAAAGCTTTTTGTCGTTCTGCAGCATGGCAAGCGCGGTGGCCGTAAAGGCTTTGGTATTGCTGCCAATCATAAACAGGGTATTAATATCAACTTTGGCAGGCAGGCCCAGCTCCTTAATGCCATAGGCCTTCATCAATACTATTTTTCCATCCTTAACAATACATACGGCGGCACCCGGTATGCGCCAATTGGTTAATGCCCGGTTAATATAAAAATCAATACTATCCTTAACAAACTTACTCCTCTCAATATGCTGTGCAAAAGTTAACGTTACACAGCTAAAAAGGCCAACCGCACTTAGTAGTATTTTTTTCATTACAGATATTTATTACAGGCTATAAAGTGCTAATTTAACGCAAAATTTACAGCCCCATTATTTATAAATAAAATAAAGCTAAAAACTGACCCAATGAATATTAAACGTTACCGATTAAAATTAATACCCCTCCTTTTTTTAATGCTGATACTTACACAGTTGTCTGTAAAAGCACAACGCGGCAAAACGCACTGGGCAGCAGACGGCTACCAATACTATCGCGGAGATGCATCCGGCATAGTGGAGCTTGACACCCGCGATGCCAATAAAAAAACTGTTTTGGTAAGTACTGAAATGCTTACGCCACCGGGGAAAACCCCGCTTAAGGTGGCTAACTTTATCCTTTCAAACGATGGACAAAAGGTATTAATATTTACCAATACGCAGCGGGTTTGGCGCTATAATACCCGTGGCGATTATTGGGTGTATGACCTTACCGCAAAAACTTTAAAGCAACTGGGTACCGCCAGGCCCGCGTCATCATTAATGTTCACCAAACTATCTCCCGACGGAACAAAGGCGGCATATGTTAGCGAACATAATATTTTTACTGAAGACCTTGCAACAGGAGCAGTTAAGCAATTAACCATGGATGGTACACAAACACTAATAAACGGCACATTTGACTGGGCCTATGAAGAAGAGTTTGATTGCCGTGATGGTTTCCGCTGGTCGCCTGATAGCAGGAGCATTGCTTACTGGCAGATAAATGCGGCAAATACCAAAAAATATTTGATGCTGAATACTACCGATTCCATCTATCCATACGTTGTTCCGGTTGAGTACCCTGTTGCAGGCGAAAACCCAAGCGCATGTAAAATAGGCGTTGTTGATATTACCACCGGTAAAACAAACTGGATGGATATTCCGGGAGATGCCATTCAGCATTACATCCCGCGGATGGAGTGGACTACCAGCTCAAACGAAATTATATTGGAGCAATTAAACCGCGCCCAAACCGAAAGCAAGATCTTTACAGCCAATGTTTCAAACGGTACGGCAAGGGTGATCCACACAGAGAGCGACAAAGCCTGGATTGATGGCAAATCGCGCTGGAATGGCGGTGATCCTGTGGGCTGGGAATGGATAAACAAAGGCAAGGACTTTTTATGGATCAGCGAAAAAGACGGCTGGAGACATATCTCGAGAATTGACAGGGATGGTAAAGAAACCTTAATTACCAAAGGTGACTATGATGTGGAATCTCTCGACCTGGTTGACGAAGCTGGCGGTTATATTTATTTTTTGGCTTCGCCTGATAATGCTACCCAGAAATACCTTTACCGCATAAAACTAAGCGGCGGCAAAGCCGAGCGCGTAACGCCTGCGGATGAGCCCGGAACCCACAGCTATGAGATTTCGCCTAACGGAAAGATAGGGCTGCACAATTTTTCAAACAGCTACACACCATATCAAAGCGAAGTGGTTAGTCTGCCTGATCATAAGCACCTGAGCGGAACGGTTATAAAACTAAACCAGGACGCTAAAAACAAACCGGAATTTTTCAAGGTAAAAACTGTTGATGGCGTTACTATGGACGGATGGATGGTTAAGCCAACAAACTTTGATCCAACAAAAAAATACCCGGTTGTATTTTATGTGTATAGCGAGCCTGCCGGGGCAACAGTAACCGACGCTTACGGCGCAACCAGGAATGGCGAATATGTTGGCAACATGGCTGATGACGGCTATATCTATATCTCGCTTGATAACCGCGGAACACCTGCGCCAAAAGGGGCTGAATGGCGTAAATCGATCTATAAAAACATCGGGATTGTAAATATTGAAGACCAGGCAATGGGCGCTAAGGAGATCCTGAAATGGCCGTTTATCGACTCAACCCGTGTTGCAGTTTGGGGATGGAGTGGTGGCGGCTCATGCACGCTTAACCTGATGTTTCAACATCCTGAAATTTATAAAACAGGGATAGCCGTTGCTGCTGTAGGCTGGCAGTTAACTTATGATAACATTTACCAGGAACGCTATATGGGCGTACCCATTGACGATGCAAGCCGTGAAGTATTTATAAAAGGATCGCCTATAACGTATGCTAAAAACCTGCGCGGTAATTTATTATATGTACATGGTACCGGCGATGATAACGTGCATTATAAAAATGCCGAGATGCTGATCAATGAGCTGGTTAAATACAACAGGCAGTTCCAGCTAATGTCGTACCCTAACCGTTCGCACGGTATTTATGAAGGGCCAGGCACGAGCCTGCATTTGCGCACATTATACACGCAGTATTTAAAAGAGCATTGTCCTCCGGGAGGCAGATAGGAATTTAAGGTGAATATTGAATGATAGAATATTTTCTTCATTCAATATTTCATTGTTTTACCCAAAAGTGGTGTAATAATTTATCTCCAGCTTTTAGAGTGTGAGCAATAGACTTTAAATACGCATAATGTAAATCATTATTTACATCGATTGATAATATTTCATCTTTATTCCAAAAGGCATCTGATTCTGATAAGTCTTCAATAAAATTATTAATCGCCTTTAGCCAAAAGGAAATTTCCTCTTTTTCGATAAAACCAAGCATACCGCATTGCACTAACCCTTTACCATGCTTTTCAAGCTTGAATCGTTCAATGCCCCCATTTTTATTTTCGCCTATTACATATTCTTTTTCATATGAGGGCGAAGGTAACCGTTTAGATTCAACGATAAATAATGGGGTATGAACCACATTTTCCTCAACTACATGAAAATAAAAATCAGGGATACCTTTTGTTCCAAGGAAAATATCAGAATATTGATTCTTTACTCCTATAAACGGATTAGGTTTAATTTTAACTTCAAGCTGTTCTAAAAAAATCTGCGTGAGTTTATTCTCGTTTAAAGGTTTAATTAAATTTGATTGTCTTATTGCTGTTTTGAAAGGAGTAATAGTTGCAGCTATCATTCCGACAAGGTATTCAATTGTTTTACCCGCAGATATACTCAGAGATGGGGCGCTATTATATATAGGTTCTTCTGCTATCATTATTAAATTCCAGCATTAGATAAATCCAAAAAACACTTATCAGCATCGCGATATGCTATTAATGACAGCCAAAATCTATATTGATTTGGTTTAATAAAAACCACGGTATCTTTTTGTGGATATAATTTAATTATTCTATTTACTGAAAGATGTTTTGAAACTTCTTTATAGGTTAGATCTTTTAAATCCAATTTTGATATGTCATTATGAAAATCTGGATCCTTAGTTATCGAGTCATAAGTAAAAACCGTTGCAGTGAATGAATTGTGGAGATTGACTACATCTTTCAAACGAAACTTTTTGTCTTCGTTTCCATATACCAAATTTAAAATTTGAGAAAAATCTTTTCCATAATTGGTTATAAAATTTTTAAATTCGTTTATAGAAATAGTTTTTACAGCTTTTGATTTCTCACCATGCCTTATGAAATCCTGCATGTAAAAGTTAACATCAGCAATCACTTTGGCATCAAAATGAGAATTAAAGCAACTTGATGAGTCCGCCATAAATGGAAGCTGCATTATATCGGTCTTTAATATTGCAGTATTAAGATTAACCAAAACCTGGCTACTTGTTACATACATGTAAAACCTATAAAAATCCGAATGGGTTTTAAAGGAACTAGCTATTAGCTTTAAAAGTTCCTTATTACCTTTCTTAGATGCTACTCCAATAAGTTTGTCTTTAAATGAAAAAGATTGTTCGTTATAAAAGACTGGCAGTTTCTCTTCTCCAATATTTTCCCATATAATTATGTTAGGCGCATTGAAAATTACTTCAGGAGAAACTTTTACGAACTTTAATGTTTTATCAATAGGATGTAATTGGGTGTAATCTATGCCATTTTCAGATATAGCCTCTGTTGGGATTGTAGGAAGATTATATATATATTCTGGAGTTAAGGTTCCTTTTGTTCCAATAATATAGCCTTCTCCAACAACGCAATCATTATCTAATAAATATTGATTAAATGTCGATAACGATTGTGCTTTTTCTACTATCGACTTTATTCTCCCTCCCCCCAATAAATTATTTTTCCATACAGCATTATTTTCGATAGCTGTATGTCTATTTACAAAATGCAAATCATAATCATCTATTTCAAAAACAATACGTTCTTTAGTAGCCTTTGTCCTCCTAAAAGTTAAATGTAAAATGTTATTACTAAAGTTGGGCTCTTCATTACGAAGAAAAATTGCCGCTGTTGCAACATCAGCCCCATTATCCCATAAAGATTTATTTCTAGCTAATGCTGTAAAATCTAAAAATTGAATCACATTTAGCTTTGAGAATAATAGTTTTTTATAACTTTCAGATGTAGAATTATATAGCAAACCTGATGATTTAATAATAAGACATAATAATCCCTTTTTATTTAAACAACTTAATGACTCAGAAAGAAATTTTAAGGCTATCTGTCCTTGAGGAATTTTAATCTTTTCTTCTCCTAATATCCAAGTTTGTTCATAATCTTTAATAGCCCCTCTATTAAAAGGTGGATTCCCTATAATTAAATCGAACTTTTTTTGCTTTAATATATGTTCAGTGAAAAAATCCGACTGAATTAAATTACTTTGTCTTAGATCACTAAATTTCAGATTATTAATAATGTCAATTGGGTTTAATTCATTACAAAGAGCAAGACAAAGACTAAAAGATGCCAAACGGACGGCTTGCTCTTCTTTATCGATGCCATAAATATTTAGAAGTATTTTTTTTAGCTTTGATAAAGGAGGAGGTTGCATATTGTTTTGCAATCGCCAAATCTGAACTAACCTCTTAAAAGCAATTACCAAAAATATTCCTGAACCACATGCCGGATCTAAAATTCGATAATTATCTAAATCAATATCTTCATATTTTTTTAATGGCAAGCACTCATCTACAAGAAGTTTCGCTAAATGTGAAGGAGTATAATACAAACCTTTCTCCTTTTTATCCGATCCAAGAAATTCTTCATACAACCGGCTTATTAATTCTACAGGTATATATTTGAATTCAAAATACCGCCAATCAGGGAAATTCATCTCTAATTGATCACTCAAAGTGCGGTTAGTATCCAATAAATCAGCTAAAAGAGAAAGGTTTAAATTTTGAAGTATTAACTTTTCTTCTTCATCCCAATAAAAAATATTGCCGTTAAATCCTTTATCAATGTCATTTAAATCAGTTAATAAGTCTGCAAATTTGCCCTTTTTCAAAACATCATTAAATGTTTCAGATAGATTGTACTTCTTAAAGTACTTATCGGATAATAGCTTATTTCCTTTATTATCAATCCGTTCTTCTAAATATTTTATAAGAATTGATTGAACAATGATTTTATTAATTAATTCAACCGATAAGTCATTTGCATATTCTTTTTTCAGATAAAAAATGATGTATCTAATGTTCTCAATTAATTTATCATAAGCTGAATTTTGAAATTTAAATTTGTTTTTAAATTCCTTTTCTTCCCAAAAAAGACCGCTTTTAATTTTTAATGCAAATTGTTCATTATATAGATGATGAACAGTACCCACCAAACTAAGATGGTTTACCAGGTGGCTTGGTGTATAATCTTCATTAATATGCGTTGTACAATCCAATATTTTTATTTCAGTTTTAAAAAATATACAAGCCAGCGGAGCCTCCCCACTGGTCCATATTTTTTTCTGAATTTCACTTAATTGAATTTCATTTGCGGCATTAAAACTTCTATCCGTAAAATCGAATAAATAAATTTGCGGTTTAAAACTTCCATTTAATTGCTTTCTAAAATATACAGCACTAGCGTCAAAGTCGATAGCTTTTTCTATATGAAACCTTATTTGGGGATCTGGAAAAGCTCCAGTGGCATCAGTTAAAAATAAAAAATCGTCCTTTATATCAAACCCTAATGTTGTTAATCCTTGATTAAAAGCTGGCGATTTAACTATAGTCATATTGAAAATCCCTGAGGGGTGCGAATATACTAAAATATTTAGTAATATAATGGTGGAAATATAGCTTTAGTAAAGTTAAAAATAACTTCTAATCTACCTATTACTTTGTGAGTAGTTTGGATGATTGTGGAAAAATCAATTACCTAACCACTCTTAATTAAAATAGCTATTTTAATCAATATTAAACAATAAAAGCCACCAGGTTTATTCCTGAGTGGCTTTTTTAATTAGGGTTTATAATTGGTTTAGTATTCTGTATTCTCCGTATCAGCAATTACATCTGCTTCTTTTGAAGCTGGTTTGCCGTCGTGCTCAAAATCGGTTTTGCGGCCAAGCAGGGTGAAGTTTTCAGCAACTACCTCTGTGGTATATTTTTTTATTCCTTCTTTATCTTCAAATGAGCGGGTGCGCAGCTTGCCTTCAATATAAACAAGCTTACCCTTTTGTAAAAACTTGGCGGCTACATCGGCAAGGCCTCTCCACATTACAATATTGTGCCACTCGGTTTGCTCAACCTTGCGGCCCTCTTTATTAAAACTTTCGGAAGTTGCCAATGGGAAACTTACTACTGAAACACCGCCTTCTAAAGAACGGGCCTCCGGATCTTTGCCCAGATGGCCTACCAAAATAACTTTATTAACGCCTGACATATATATTGTAAAGCAACAAAAAATATATTACAAATTAAAAATATTTTTTATAAATATAAATATGATTTTTGGAATAGCTAATTTTTTAAGGTCTTCAACTGATGTATAGAACCATTGTTCCTTTAATTTCAGCGGTTGATTTTGCAATATTACCAGGCGCACATAAAGTCGCTGATGGGTAAGAACGTGTTTTTTTACGGCTGAGATCTCAGCAACTTTCAAATCCGGTCCAAAACATTCGATCACTTCCGGCTGGAGGAATAATTCACCGGGTGGCAATAAGGATGTTGTTTCAATTAAAGGCAAATCATACATATTTGCCCAAATATCGGCCTGGTCTCTTTTGTTAATCAGCACTTTATGCCCATCGGTAATTAAAAAATAATTAAAATACCGTTCGCGCACCTTAACCTTATTCAGTTTAACCGGCAAGGCATTAATTGCGTTATGCGCAAAAGCGTAGCAACCTGTCCGTACCGGGCAAATTCCGCAGGCTGGGTTCTTAGGTTTGCAAATTACTGCGCCAAACTCCATCATGGCCTGGTTATGCAAGCCCGGTGTTTGCTTATTAAGCAAATCATTTGCTGCCTGCTGGAATATCTTTTTACCCATTGTGCTGTTAATCGGCTCATCAATGCCCAGGTAACGCGCTATTACCCGGTAAACATTCCCGTCGACAACGGCCCTGGCTTCGTTTAACGAAAATGAGGCTATCGCTGAAGCCGTATATTCGCCAATGCCTTTTAGCTTTATAAGCTGATCATAAGTATTTGGGAATTGGCCATTATATGTTTCCTGCACTAACCTGGCGGTTTTAAGCATGTTTCGCCCCCGGGAGTAATAACCCAGGCCCTGCCATAGTTTCAGGATCTCATCCTCACTGGCGGCGGCAAAGCTGCTAACATTTGGGTATTGTTCAAGGAAGCGGTTAAAGTAAGGCATCCCCTGCTCTACCCGGGTTTGCTGTAAAATAATTTCCGAGAGCCATATCACATAAGCATCGGTAGTATTGCGCCAGGGCAGGTCCCGTTTATTTTCCTGGTACCAGTGTGTCAGTTCGTTATTAAAATCCATCTGGGGCAAAAGTACTAATGAAATGATGCCATTTTATGGTAATTTTTGGGGCCTTTTAGCTGAATTACAGCATGTAATAAAAAAAATATGTTAATTATTTCAATCTTTAGTAATAAAGAGATACTTTTGCAACCCCAAATCAGTTAAGTAATAGTATAATAAATAAAAGAAAAAGCAGATATGACTAAGGCAGAAATTATAACTGAAATCTCATCCAAGACTGGCATTGAGAAAGTTGACGTTCAGGAAACTGTTGAGGCGTTTTTTAAAGTAGTAAAAACCTCAATGGTTGGTGGTGAAAACGTTTATGTAAGAGGTTTCGGTAGTTTTGTTGTGAAAAAAAGGGCGAAAAAGACGGCCCGTAATATTTCAAAAAACACTGCTATTATTATCCCGGAACATTTCGTTCCAAGTTTTAAACCGGCCAAAACTTTTGTTGATAAAGTTAGAACCGGTAACAAGATTACCAAATAATTTACTGCGCAATGCATAAAAAACAAATAGTTGTAATTGTAATAGTTGTTACTATTATGGGCTTTTTGTTTTTTATGCCGGTAAAAGGGCTTATAAAGTCGAAAGAAGCACAGGGGCATACCAATACTACTGCTGCTAAAAGCCGGCCGGTAACAACTGTTGATGTAGCAATTGTATCCGCAGCTGCTAAAGTTTTAATTGGTCCGTCATTATCTGCACAGATAAATGATACGGAAGGCCAGTTAAAAACTGCAACTGCTGATGCTGATAAGCTTAATCTGCAAAAAAAACTGGCCAAGCTGTGGGATGATGTAAATCAGCCTGCACCGGCGGCGTTTTATTACCAGGCCATTGCCCAAAAGGAAAACAAGTTTGACGAATGGCTAAATGCAGGCACCCGTTTTAACGATGCTTACAAAACAAGCCAGGACACAGCGTCGCAACCATCATTTGTAATAAATGGCATTGCGAGTTTTAAAAACGCTGTTAAGCTTAAACCTGCAGACCTTGATGCTAAAACCGGTTTAGGCGTTGCGTATGTAAACCAAACCAGCTCAGGTATTACTGATCCCGACGGAGGTTCGCCAATGCAGGGGATCATGTTGTTGCTTGATGTTGTAAAACAGGACCCGAAAAACAGGAATGCAAATTTAAGCCTCGGTTTATTTGCCATGAAATCGGGCCAGTATGAAAAAGCTGTGCAAAGGTTTAAAACTATAATTGCACAGAAAGCTGAAGTTGAGCCCTATTTTTACCTGGCAGAAAGCTATAAGCAGCTGGGACAGAAAAAGGAAGCTATTGACGCTTATCAGAAATGTAAAGAGATGATGCCCGATCCGGCATTTAATCAGCGCATTGACGAGTATATAAAAGAATTAAAGAATTAATCACAAATAAAAATTATTATTATGCCGAGCGGTAAAAAACGTAAAAGACACAAAATGGCTACTCATAAACGTAAAAAACGTTTAAGAAAGAACAGACATAAGAAAAAATAAGCAGTGTTGTTAAGTCGGTAGTCTTTAGTTGTAAGCCTAAAGTCTGTTTGACTCGGGACTATAGACTCAAGACTATCTTTACTTGCACACTAATACCCCCTTATATTCCTGTTCATATACTAACAGGCAAATTTGTTTTTTACCCACTTATTAACGTGCGGTTTAATAACCGCTTTAAGAAATGGAGTAGCAATTGATAAAAGAATTAATTATCGATTCATCCCCCAGCGGGACTACTATTGCATTATTACAGGACAAACAGCTTGTAGAGCTTCATAAAGAGCAGATCAGCAACAATTATACTGTTGGTGATATTTACCTTGGCAGGATCAAAAAGATCATGCCAGGGTTAAATGCTGCTTTTGTTGATGTAGGCTATGAGAAAGATGCCTTTTTGCATTACCTTGATCTTGGTCCGCAGGTGCAAAGCCTGCTTAAGCTAACCAAGCAAGTACGTAGCGGGGGATATCAGTCAAAGCTTTTAGATAACTTTAAGCTCGACGGTGATATTAACAAGGGGGGTAAGATCTCGGAGTTATTATCAAAAAATCAGCTTATACCTGTACAGATAGCTAAGGAGCCTATTTCAACAAAAGGCCCCCGCTTAAGTTCTGATATATCTATAGCTGGGCGATATGTAGTATTGGTGCCGTTTTCGGAGGTTATCTCTATCTCAAAAAAGATAAAGAGCAACACCGAGCGTAACCGGTTGCGCAAAATTGTTGAAAGTATAAAGCCAAAGCATTTTGGTGTAATTATACGTACAGTTTCTGAGGGAAAAGGTGTTGTTGAGATGCAAAAGGACCTGCTTGATCTGATATCAAAGTGGGAATCGTTCATCACGCGCCTGCCATCAATTGAGCCTGCTAAAAAAGCACTTGGCGAGATCGACCGTACATCAACCTTATTGCGGGATATCCTAAATCCAGATTTTCAGCATATTTATGTGAATGATAACAGCATGTTCGAAGAGGTACGCTCTTATGTTCATGAAATATCACCCGACCTGGAAAGCATCGTCAGGTTCCATAAAAACAGTGTGCCCATATTTGAGCACTATGGTGTTGATAAGCAAATTAAAGGGGCTTTTGGTAAAACCGTAAACCTTGCGGGCGGCGCCTACCTGGTTATTGAACACACCGAAGCCTTACACGTTATCGACGTAAACAGCGGTAACCGTACAGCCAGCAAAGAGAACCAGGAAGAAAATGCCTTCCAGGTAAATAAAGAAGCTGCTAAAGAAATTGCCCGCCAGCTCAGGCTGCGCGATATGGGCGGCATTGTGGTTATCGACTTTATCGATATGCACAAGCCAAACAACCGTAAAGATCTGTTTGATTATTTACGTGGTGAAATGGCGCATGACAGGGCCAAGCACACTATTTTACCGCCAAGTAAATTTGGCCTGGTACAAATAACGCGTCAGCGGGTGCGCCCTGAAATGAACATTGTAACCAACGAGGTTTGCCCAACCTGTAACGGTACCGGTACCATAAGGCCAACAATTTTGTTGCTTGATGATATCGAAACTAATTTTAATTACATATTGGTTGAGCAAAACGAGAAGAACATTACACTTACTGTTCATCCTTACATTGAGGCCTACATTAAAAAAGGCATTATAAACCGCCAGATGAAATGGTTTTTAAAATATAACCAGTGGATAAAGGTTAAAAGCAACCCCGCTTACCAGATCACTGAGTTCCATTTCTTTTCAGGCGCTGAAGAAATTAAATTGTAGATGTGCGGATTCCGGATGTGCGAATGTGTGGATGAAAAATATTAAAAAGAGCAGATGTTTTTAAAAGCATCTGCTCTTTTTGTTTTAAAGTATACCAGGACAAACGCATTAAAATAAATCATTTTTCTTATGGTCCGCTAAGCAAATTTGCAGGGGGCTCCGATGGAGCCTTGCAAACCTTTAGCAAATTTTCTATAAACAGGCTGCTCCTCAGGAGCTTGTTAAATGATAATGTTGGTTTTCCACTCCGGAGGAGTATCCTGTTTGTAGAAAATCGCAATATTCCTGTTTGGGCTCCATCCTCCTTTTAATGCGTTTGTCCAGTGAAATATATTTCGTGAAGTATACCTATTTACTAATTTAATTAGCAAATATTGCGTATATTGCAGCTAAAATTCGCACATTTGCACATCAATAATCTGCACATCAAAACAAATGGCTAAATCAAAAATTGCATATTTCTGTCAAAGCTGTGGGTACGAATCGGCAAAGTGGCTGGGTAAATGTCCGTCATGCGCGCAATGGAACACCTTTGTTGAAGTA
>JAQBOS010000241.1 GCA_028287925.1 Mucilaginibacter sp.
ATATTTTTTACTGCCCCCTGGAACAATGTTTACAGGTTTAATACCAGGGAGCAGATGGTTGAAGATACCATGCACATAATGGTTCTAAACGGTGTTACCGTTACTATGCGGGTTAATTACAGGTACAGGCCTATTGTTGACAGCTTGCCTGTTATTTTTAGGCAATACGGGATTAATTATGATAAAGTATTTATAGACCCCCAGGTGGTTTCAAGTACAAGCGAGGTGATCTCACATTTTACGCCCGAACAGGTGTATTCTTTAAGAATTGATTCTATCAGGCAGGTTGCTTTGGGAATAGCAAGCGGGAAGCTTCGCCAGGGTAACATCTTCCTGGGCGACCTGGTAATATCAAATATTAAGCTGCCGCCAAAAGTTGTTGACGCCATTGAATACAAATTGCGGCAGGAGCAATTGGCAATTGCCTATAATTACAAAATTATTATTGCACAAAAGGAGAAGCAAATTAAAATAATAGATGCTGAGGCTACAAAGAGCTCACAGGCGCTTGTTAACCCGGGGTTAACACCGGGCTACCTGCAACTGAGACAAATTGAAGCATTGCAAAACCTCTCTTTGTCTCCTAATGCTAAAACCATTGTTGTTCCGCGGGGTAATTCTACCCCAATTATTTTAAACAACGGACAATAATTGACTTAGCAGTTAAATTAAGAGATCAGGTACTTATTTAATTGCGCGAAATGGCGGTCTCCTGGCATAATTCTGTTTAAGTCGATTTTAACACGCTAAATACAGGCCGCTTTTTTAGAAAGGCAGCCTGTATTTAGTATCTGAATCGAATCTGATGAATGACCATTGAGAAAAAAACGCAACATTGGCACGCTCTCATCCACGTGCATCAGTAATAACGATTATGATTTGTTTTAAGCCAAATTGCAGTTATTGAATAAATAGCCGATCTATTTGGTAACCCCGTCTACAAATACTAACAAGGAAACGATCCGGCCGGCCGCTATCGTGAATATATCCTGACCGGTAATGGCATCAGGTTTAGATGGCGGACCAAACTGCCAGGAAAGTATAGCCTTGTTATGATGTGTTTCTACAGGTTTAGCTGAAGTGAATTCAAATCCGGGATTTTGTTTCAGTAAGTTGCCGATAAAATCATTTACTTTGGCCCGGCCGTTTAAAATTACTTCGGGGTCAATTACTTGAATAGTATCTGCATAAATCTCACTGGCTAAAGTCAAACGTTTTGCATGGTCGGGTTCATTCCAGATTCGCAGATGGTCTTTTACCAGTTTTTTTGCTTCTGCATTCAATTCTTTATCACTTTTCATAAAGCACTATTTATTAATAGCTTTGAGATTTATCTTCTTTAAAAGCTTTTTCAATCTGATGTGAGTCTTCCAGCATCAGTAACCTGGTGATGTGTCCATTTGTAATGGTGAACCGCATAACAAAAGGCTCTTTGAATTTTTTGCCTGTGGCTTTTACGGTTCTGCCCGCTTTTCCAAAAACCGCTGCTTCTGTTCCGTCTATAAAGGTGTGATCCATTTCAAAGTCATCTTCGGCTGTGTTGTGGGCTTCTATAATTTGCTGTAAAGCAGTTATTACCTCCTTCTTGCCATTTTTCTTGCCAGTCCAGGGCATATAGGGCGATTCCGCAATATAGAAATCGACATCCTCTGCAATATATTTAGCAATAGCCTCCACATCATTCTGTGATGTGCCCTGGAAGAAACCGTTCAGCACTTCTTGGGTTTGCTGGCTTTCTTTTGATAGTTCCATGTTATTATGTTTATATATCTTATTCCTTTTTATATATCGAAGCCGTATTTAGCAGCCCATTTTCTTTTGATCTTCGCTTTTGCAGAAATGAATTCTTCATCTGTTCCCTGTACAATAGCATCCAGCGGATAACGAAGCGGGCGTGAACCTTTTTGCATATCTACCAGTTTTTTGATGCCATCAGCTATTGTCTGCGGGTTCATCTCAAATTCTTCCATTTTGCCAAACAGTGCATTTGCCAGGCCATCCATTCTTTTAAAATTACTTTTGACATAACTGATAAACTTTAACACAAAGTTCAGCCATGCAGCCCGGGAAGAAGTTGATATTTGATTCAAAAACTCTTGATAAATGTCAAAAAGAATTTAAGAGCGTTTATTTACCAGAAACCTGCTTTCTTATCCGGCTTAATGTTTCAGGTGTAATACCCAAATAAGAGGCCAGCATATGCCTCGGAGTGCGGTTAGCTAAATTAGGAAAGGACTTCAGGAAATGATTGTATTTCTCTTCCGCTGTCGAGATGAAGGTATTATTGATACGCTCATGCGTTGCATTCAGGCTTCTTTGTATCAGCTGATTAACCATATCCCTAAATGGGGGGATTTTTTCGGAGAGCAATTCGAAATTTGACTTGCTGATAAGCAGGACGGCCGAATCTTCAATTGCTTCAATATAATATTTAGAGGGGGTGCCATCCATTAAACTTTGGCGGTCGGCCGTCCACCAGTTCTCCGTAGCAAAGTAAACTGTATGCTCTGTTCCCTTATCATCAACGCTATATTTTCGGAGAAAGCCTTCACACACAAAGGCGTTAAAAGTACAGACGTCTCCTTCCGTCAACAAAAACTGGTGTTTACGAAGTTTTTTAACAATACTGATTGATTTGATAAGTTGATAATCATTTTCCGAAAGGATGATCTTATCTTCAAGATATCTACGAAAGCGCTCAAACATATGACCAAACTTACAAAAAAGCTTTACCAATTAATTTTAGAGGAGGACAAACATCTTAATTAAAGTTAAATTTTACTGTTGATCAACAGATCGTTGGTCCGATCCCTGCCTTAAAAACATAAATAGGTCAGCCCTTAATTTGTATAAGCCTGTGCCGTAAGTAAAAAGCCACTCACGGCTCTTAAACTATGAATGGCTTATGTTTATCTAAAGTGC
>JAQBOS010000407.1 GCA_028287925.1 Mucilaginibacter sp.
GACTTTCGGACTTTCGGACTTTCGGACTTTCGGACTTTCCCCACCCCCACCCCCACCCCAACCTTTTAAATCTCAATATCGTATAAGCCAAATATAATTTTAGTAATATAAACTAAACCCAATATTGGCCCATGGATATTATAAGAAGAGATAATATTACCTACGAAGAATTTATGGAGGAGCATTATAAACCCGGCATTCCGCTGGTTTTTACAAATGCTGCAAAAGTTTGGAAGGCAAATGGCCTGTTTACGCCCGATTGGTTCAGGGAAAATTATCCTGAGCGGGAAACGGATTGCAGGGGAACATCCTACAAAATGAAGGATATAATGGATATGGTTGAAACCAGCACCGTTGAAAACCCTGCACCCTATCCTATCATATTTGATATCCCGGCAACTTTACCCGAAATAATGCCATTGCTTGATCCGCTCGATCTGCAATATGCTTCGCCAAATTGGCTAAAAAATCCGATGTTTTCCTTAGGCAAATGGGGTGGCGCTACCGAGCTGTTTATTGGCGGCCCGGGCGGCAAGTTCCCGTATTTACATATTGATTATTACCATTTAAATGCCTGGATAACCCAGCTGTATGGTGAAAAACGGTTCACCGTATTCCCACGCGGGCAGGATGAAATGTTATACCCGCGCCCTGACGATCCATGGCGCTCAGAATTAAACATTTTTGAACCGGATTTTGAAAAATTTCCGAAATATAAAGACGCCACACCTATTCATTTTACTGTAGGTCCGGGCGAAACGCTGTTTATTCCATTTGGAACATGGCATACAGCATATTCATTAACCCCAACTATTTCTGTAGCTTTTGATACGCTGAACAGCAAAAACCATAAAGAATTTATGAAAGATGTATGGACATTTAAAAGCCGCCAGAGTAAAGTAAAAGCCGTTGCCATGTATAGCTATGCCTGGCTGGCAACCCAAAGCAGCAAGCTTAAAGAAAGTTTTGCCTAAAGAGAATATAGTTTGATTTCGGAAGTTCCATTTCGGGTCAGTAATTATAGTTTATCAGTCGCCCGTAGCTTAGTAACTACGGGCGTTTTTTATTTATGTACGACTCATCCGGTAGAATTTCCTAAATTTGGACCGCAACAAATCCGATATCGAACATCCTACATCCGAAATAAAAAATTGGCCACACATCCCAAATACGACACCGCTTTAAACAATTACTATCAAAAGATAGCCGATGCAGCCACCGAGGATATGGTGCTGAATATGGGGCCGCAGCATCCGTCAACCCACGGCGTTTTACGGCTGGAACTGATAACAGATGGCGAGATAGTTAAGGAAGTGATCCCGCATATTGGATATTTACACCGCTGCTTTGAAAAACATGCAGAATCATTAACCTACCAGCAAACCATTCCGTTTACCGACAGGATGGATTACCTGGCATCAATGAACAACAGCCATGCTTTTGTTATGGGCGTGGAACGGATGATGGGCATTGATAAAGAAATCCCCAAACGGATTGAATACATAAGGGTGCTGGTTTGTGAGTTAAACCGCATAGCATCGCACCTGATAGCTATTGGCACCTATGGCATTGATATTGGCGCCTTCACTCCTTTTTTATGGTGTTTCAGGGATAGGGAACATATTATGGGCATGCTGGAATGGGCCTCAGGCTCGCGCATGCTGTATAACTATATTTGGGTTGGCGGTTTATTTTATGATCTGCCGGTGGGGTTTGAAGAACGCTGCGCCGAATTTGTAACCTATTTTAAGCCCAAAATGGTTGAGCTTAACCAACTCTTAACCGATAACCAGGTATTTATCAGCCGCACAGCCAACGTTGGCGTTTTACCGCTTGATGTAGCCATAAACTACGGTTGCTCAGGTCCGATGCTTCGCGGATCAGGCCTTAAGTGGGATTTGAGGCGGATAGATAACTACTCCGTTTACCCGGAGCTTGAATTTGATGTACCCATAGGCAAAGGCGAAATGGGTACCGTGGGTGATTGCTGGGACCGCTACAAGGTGCGTGTTGACGAGATTGAACAATCCCTCAAAATGGTTGAGCAATGCCTGAGCCGCCTGCAAAATGAATTAAAACGCACGCCTGATTTTGATCCCCGCTCAAAAATGCCGCGCAAGATAACGCCAAAGGCACAGGACTACTACGTAAGATGCGAAGGCGCAAAAGGCGAGCTTGGTTTTTATTTTATGGCCGATGGCCGCTCAGAGATCCCTACACGCGTTAAGGCCCGTGCCCCAAGCTTTAATAACCTGTCTGTATTGCCCGAAATTGCTAAAGGGGTAATGATTGCCGACATGATTGCCATAGTTGGCTCTATCGACTTTGTATTGGGTGAGGTGGACAGGTAGGTCAATTTGAAAATTTGCCGGTTTAAAAATTTGAAGATGGTCGAAATTCAATTACATGAATGCGAAAGAAGATCCGGGAATGAAGCTAAAGTTCCCCTTTAAGGGTTAGGGGTAACAAACAGGGCGCTGTGAATAAATCACAGCGCCCTGAACTATATAGAATAGTTTTTTGGGATCTTTACTGGTTATAAACTCTTACCATAAAAATGTAACCTTCCAATTTCTTGATCTGTTGTACACGGGTTAACCCGGCTAAAACATTTTTAGTATTTATATTCAATGTACGGTTTAATGAATCAGCAGGAATATCCTTAATAGCTTTTAACAAATAGCTTGATTTAACTGCAAAAGCTGCGCCCTCAACGTGGGTTTGTTTTGCATTAACAATACCTATTATATTACCTCTGCTATCCAGTAATGGTCCGCCACTGTTTCCAAAATCAACAGGTATTGATACCTGGTAAGCAGTTGTGTCGCCTTTAAATCCGGTGCTAGCCGTTAAATATCCAGGGCCTAATACTATAGCATCACGCGGATATCCAATTGTAAACACATTTTCGCCAATATCTGTTTCAGGTTTCTTAAATGTATAAGGAATAGCGCCTAATGTTTTAAATGACGGGTCATTGATCTCCAGGATGGCTATATCTGTCTGTGGTTCAGAATAAATCACTTTAGTACGATATGCTTTTCCATCAACACTCTGAACGTATACAGAATCAGCGCCGCTGATAACATGATAATCTGTTACAATATATCCATTTGAAGATATGGCGAAACCTGTTCCTCTATAGTTACCCGGTTTAATATTTATCGCATTTGAATGGTTAAGATCATTGATGGTGTGCTTTATTTGTTCTGTTGACTGTTTTATCCCGGCTACTTCCCGTCTCAGTGTCCTATAATTCACTTCGCGGTTACTTAGATAACCCGTAAAAAACAAGGTGCATAAAACAGCAAATATCGCTATTGACGCCGCTACAGAGATCTTTGAATGATGGTTGCGCCACATCCTCACTACCCATGACGGATGGATCATCAACTCATCTTCCAAAGCATGAACATCAATTTCATCATGGATGGCATCCAAGCGTTGTTCCAGCTCAAGGCGCTCACCATACTGTTTTATCAGGTTGGTGAAATGCTTGTGCTCGGCTACTTTTGTGTTAACATCGGCATCCTTAGCCCGCAGTTCTTCAAACTGCGCACGTTCAGCTTTGGTCATCTCACCATTAAGATAACGTTCAATTGTTTCGGTTAACTGGTTATTCTCGCTCATCGCTTTTCTCTCCTTATTTTTGCTGAAAAAATAATTTTTTCAGCCTTTGCAGGCATTTATATTTTTGGGTTTTAGCATTATCTGCATTGGTATACCCAAAATTCTCGCAGATCTCCTGCATCGATCTGTTATTTATATAAAAATCTTCTATAATAGTTTTACAGGGCTCGCCTAATAACTGGAGGGCATTGCCCATTTTATTAAACTGGATGTCGCGCTCATTATTCTTTTCAGTTTCATCATCAACAGATAAGTACTCCTGGAAATCTTTTATATCGCCCCCGTACCGGTTCATTTGCGTGAGCCTTTTAAGCCAAAGCCGCCTGCAAATTGAATAGATATAGGTTTTAAGCTTACTGCTTAATTCAAAATCACCCGTTTTAACTTTATTATAAAGAACAATTATGGCTTCCTGGTAAATGTCTTTCGCATCATCAGCATTGCCGTTGTTATTAATTACCAGTTGTAATATCATCGGAAAATAAGCGATATACAGCCGCTTTAACACACTTTCCGAATTGTTAAGGATACCAAGGATAACTTCACTATCTGTTGGTATTCCGCTATTTAACTCTTTACTCACTACTTAATACTATTTATGCGAAATTGTAACCCATTATTGATAAAAAAAAATTAAAACCAAAATATTTTTACTTTTTGATTGATTGAAGGATCAGTTGATTGAGTTAGATTAAGTTAGACTATGTTGATTGAGTTACCAGTTTCACTCCCCCGCTCATTCCAAATTTTAAAGTTGATCTATATACAAAAAGTAGTATGCGCCTGCTTACTTAAGCTTTCTATAGGTAAATAACTTCTTTCCAAATTTAACCTATTCAACTCAATCAACCTAATCTAACTCAATCAACCCG
>JAQBOS010000409.1 GCA_028287925.1 Mucilaginibacter sp.
GTCAAGAGTCAGGAATCAAGATAAGATTCAAGAAGTCAAGAGCCAGGAATCAAGATAGATTCAAGAAGTCAAGAGTCAGGAATCAAGATAAGATTCAAGAAGTCAAGAGTCAGGAATCAAGATAAGATTCAAGAAGTCAAGAGTCAGGAATCAAGATAGGAAGAAAGAAAATTTATTTGATTCTTCTTGTGTCTTGATTCTTGACTTCTTGCATCTATTCCTGACTACTTACAGTATTTTCTTAGTTCCTCAGCAGCATCTTTCGATCCCAGCTCTACCGCTTTATTTAAATCGGCACAGCCGCTTTTATCATTTTCCTGGAGTTTTGCTATCCCGCGGCTCTGCCATGTATCGTAATTGCGCGGATTTAACGCTATTGCTTTATCAAAATCGCTTAATCCGTTTTCGTAATCTCGCATAAACATCCTGGCTTTTGCACGCAGGATAAAATTATTCCCATCTTTCGGACTAAGCTTCATAGCCTGTTTAAAATCGCCGTTCATAGAAGTTGTGTCGTGTACATAAGCTTCTGCAAGGCCGCGATAGGCATAGGTTTTAATATTGTCGGGATTAATTAATAAAACACTGATGTAATCGTAAATGGCACCCTCGTAATTTTTTTGAATCATTTTTAAATTGCCCCTGATAAAATAGGCATCGTCATTATTCTGATCTTTATCAATGGCTTTGCTTATGTCACTGGTAGCACCGTCAAAATCTTTAAGCCCCATTTTAACATTTGCCCGGCCGCTGTACGCCTGTGAGATCGAATTGGAATCTACAGCAATAGCCCTGTCAAAATCAATTAAGGCGCCCCTGTTATTACCTAAACCCCCCATAGCCGCACCGCGAAGCACCAAAAGCTTTCCGTTTTTGGTATAAGGTGTAACCACCTTGTCAAATAATAATAACGCTTCAGCATATTGCCTGTCATCAATTAATATTTTGCCCAGCCTTATATAGGCCTGCTGGTTTTTAGGATCAAGCTCAACTTGTTTTTTAAAATCTTTTATAGCACCTTCTTTGTCGCCCATGCGGCTCCTGGCTATTCCACGGTTTAAATAAGCGTTGGAATTCCCGGGATCCATTTCAATAGCTGTTGTAAAATCGGCAATGGCACCGGGATAATCAAAAAGTATTAGTTTCATCTCCCCACGGCTAAAATAGCCATCTGTATTTTTGGGGTTAAGGCGGATCGCCGTATTATAGTCATCCAATGCGGTTGTATCCTGCAAATACCTTTTCGCTTTTGCACGGATCAAATAGGCATAGCCATCCTGATTTTTACCATAATTTACCGCATTGTTTGCATCAGCTAAAGCGCCATGAAAATCCTTTTTGTCAATCTTCAAGTCGGCGCGGTTTTGATACGCTTCTGATAAATAGGTGTCAAGCTCAATGGCTTTAATATAATCGGCCATAGCAGCCTCTTTGTCATCCATTTTGCTTTCAGAGATTCCCCGGTATAAATAAAGCTCAGCATTTGAAGGGTCTTGTACTATAGCTTTATTAAAATAATCAATAGCCGCTTTGTTATCCGAACTGTTACTGATAGCTTTTGCCAGGTAATAATACAGGTTATGGATTCCCGTCTTCATAGCGCTTGCTTTTTTGTAATCTTCAATAGCACCTTTATAATCCCTTAAGTTGGCTTTTATATTTCCACGATAGAAAACAGCTTCTGCATTTGAAGGGTTCATCCGTAACGTCGTATTATAATCGGCAATGGCTCCGTTATAGTCTGCAATGGTGCCTTTTGAATTGGCCCGGTAATAATATACATCCGCATTACCAGGATTTAATTTAATGGAGATATCATAATCCTGGATAGCGCCTTTGTTGTCGTTCACATTTGTTTTGGCAACCCCCCTGTACTCATATAGCTCAGGATCATTAGGCGTAATTTCAATAGCCCTGGTAAAATCTTCAATAGCGCTCGCATAATCAGCAGAGTTTACTTTGGCATTAGCCCGGTAATGATAGATGTCGGCAGTATGCAGCCCTAAATCAATAGCCTTTGTATAATCATCAATTGCGCTTTTGTAGGCTTTAATGTTGCTGTTGGCATTGGCGCGGTAGTAAAAAGCATCGGCGTTACTGGGGTCAATCCCTACAACTTTGGTATAGTCATTAACGGCTTCGTCATATTGTTTGCTGTTGCTATATGCATTGCCGCGATATAAATAGGCTTTAACATTAGCGCCATTTAATTCAATAGCTTTTGTGAATTCAGGAATTGCGGCTTTGTAATTTTTTTGTGCAGAAAGGTCATTAGCCAGCTTCAAATGTTGATCTGATGTTTGGGCAAAGGCCAGTAATGGTATAAATGAAATTATAACTAAAAGTCTTTTCATAATTATGTTACATCAAAATTGGCAATAAATAAGCCAAATATTATTTATGATTTAAACTGAATGATAAAACGTTTCCTTAATAAGCCACTTTAATGCCCCAGGATAATGAAATCTCATAAAAATTAAACCTAAAAGCAAAAAACCGACCCAATGTGTGGTTTTAGCCTCTAAAAACGTCTGAAGCTGTAATACGCAAATATTCTGCAAATGGTTGTAATTTAAAAAGTAGGGGATTACTTTCTCATTTTGGGGTTTATAATCCCTGATTTAATTAAATGATTTAGGTGATTTGATTTCAATTACCTAATTTAACTTTTGAAACCAAACAGATATGCCCGACTTTTTTGTAGATCCCGATATTGCCAAAGCAAAAACATTGAATGCAGATTTTTATACCAACCAAACAGTATTTGAACAATGCCGTGAGAAGATCTTTGCTCCGTCGTGGCAATTTATTGGCAATGCCGACCTGGTAAAAGAAAACGGGGAAGTATATCCCTTTACACTCCTTGAAAGTTACCTGGATGAGCCTTTATTGTTAACGAAGGATAAAAGCGGAGAGATCCACGTGTTATCCAACGTTTGTACGCATAGGGGCAACCTGGTTGCCGATAAGCCGTGTAAGCTCAATAACCTGCGTTGCCGTTACCATGGGCGCATGTTTAACCTTGACGGTAAATTTGTTTCGATGCCGGAGTTTAAGGAGGTTGAGAACTTTCCAACCGATGATGATAATTTACCGGGACTTGAAGTTTTTAAATGGAGTAAATGGCTGTTTGCCTCAGTGGAGAATAAATACCCCAAGGAGTTATTTTTCAGGGATATGATAGAGCGTGTTAGCTGGATGCCGTTGGATGATTTTAAATTTGAGCCTGAACTCTCCCGGGTATTTAATGTAAAAGCAAACTGGGCCCTGTATTGTGAGAATTATCTCGAAGGATTCCATATACCCTTTGTACATGCCGGCTTAAATGCGGTAATTGATTTTGGGGAATATGCTACCGAATTGTTTTTTCCTTACTCAAGTTTGCAATTAGGTTTGGCGAAAAACGCTGCTGATTGTTTTGACCTGCCTTCATCATCGCCCGATCATGGTAAAAATGTGGCTGCTTATTACTTTTGGGTGTTCCCTAATATGATGTTTAATTTTTATCCCTGGGGCCTTTCCGTTAATGTGGTTGAACCTGTTTCTGTGGGAGAATGCAGGGTGAAGTTCTTCTCTTATGTTTGGGACGAATCGAAATTAGATAAAGGGGCAGGAGCAGGGCTTGATAAGGTTGAGCAGGAGGACGAAGAAATTGTAGAAAATGTTCAACGAGGGGTGCGATCAAGGTTTTATAAGCACGGGCGGTACTCTGTTACACGAGAGCAGGGCACGCATCATTTTCATCGGATCCTTGCAGAATTTATGAATAAGTAAGCGCTATGTGCAATTACTGTTAGGGTAGTATAATGATTTTGTAAAAAGCCCGGTTAATATAAAATCGCTTCAACAAAAGCCGATTTGATGCGTTAAGTTTAGTATTGTAAACCAAATGTAATATTGACAAACAAATTAGATGTTTAAACATCTATTACTTACATTTGATCTAAATAAAACAATCAAAAAAAATAAGATCATGGCAACAGCAACAAAATGGGTTATAGACCCAATGCACTCAGAAGTTCAGTTTAAAGTAAAACACCTGGTTATATCAACAGTTAGCGGTTTTTTCAAAAGCTTTGAAGGAACGTTAGAAACTGTGAATGACGATTTTGAAGACGCTGATATTTCTTTTGCTTTAAATATCGACAGTATTGATACTAACCAAACACCAAGAGACGAGCACTTAAAATCACCTGAATTTTTTGATGCCGCTCAATATCCTCAAATTACATTCAAATCAACTTCGTTCAAAAAAACAGATGATGAAGAATATGACCTTGTTGGCGACCTAACAGTTAAAGGTGTTACCAAATCAGTTAAGTTAGCTGCTGAGTTCGGCGGTTCAACTGACGATTTTTACGGAAATACTAAAGCAGGGTTTGAAATTACCGGCAAAATTAACCGTAAAGAATTTGGTTTAACCTGGGATGGCGTAACCGAAGCCGGTTCAATTGTAGTAGGTGAGGACATAAAACTGATCATTAACATACAGTTGGCGAAACAAAAATAATTTGTTGATTGAGTTAGAATAGGTTTATTGGGTTGATTAAGTTTCAACCGGGATTTAAAAGCCATTTGTTAAAGCGAATGGCTTTTTGTTTTATAACCTTTTACAGGATATATTTGCAATACATCATGCTTATAAAGATCTACCCTGAAAACCCTAACCCTAAAGCTATTGAGCAGGTTGTGGAAGTGCTGCGTAAAGGCGGCCTTATCATTTATCCGACTGATACTGTATATGGTATGGGCTGCGATATTACCAATCATAAAGCTATTGAAGCTATCTGCAGGATCAGGAACATCAAACCTGAAAAGGCTAACTTTTCTTTTATCTGTTACGATCTGAGCCATATTTCTGATTATATTAAGCCAATAGATAATGCCACATTCAGGGTGCTAAAGAAAGCATTGCCTGGTCCGTTCACATTTATCTTTAATGCTAATCACAACGTACCTAAACTGCTAAGCTCCAACAAAAAAACGGTAGGTATCAGGGTGCCGGATAATGATATTGCCCGCAAGATAGTAAAACAGCTTGGCAATCCCATCCTTTCTACCTCCATTAAGGATGATGATGAGATCATTGAATACTCAACAGACCCGGAACTGATCCATGAAAAATATGAAGACCTTGTAGACCTGGTTATCGACGGCGGCTATGGCGAAAACATCCCCTCAACCGTAGTAGATTGTACCGGCGGCGACTTTGAGGTAATTAGGGAAGGTAAGGGTGAGTTAGAGTTGTATTTATAGTATCTTCAAAAATATATTATATTAGGCTTAAAAACCAGCCAAATGGGCAACTATGTATTTCCCGCTGTAATAATCCCTTTATTCATATGCTTATTTATCATAGCGAGATTTATTACTGTCTTACTTCATGAACTGGGGCACGCTATTCCGGCTTTAATATTTACAAAAGAGAAAGTAACCGTCTTCTTAGGGTCGTACGGTGTAACTAAAACGTCAAAGCACTTAGGTCTGGGTAAACGATTAAGTTTTTATTTTAAGCTAAATCCATTTGCATGGAGAAGCGGTATGGTAATACACTCACCTGAGAATGTTTCGGTTCGTAAAAACCTTATTATCTTATTTATGGGAACTTCTTTCCCGATTTTTATCGCAATAGTAACTTTGTGGGTAGTTTTCGCGCTTGATATGAATGGGTTTCTTAAGCTGTTTACCTTAATTTTTTTACTTTCAGCTTTGTTCGATTTAAGAAATTTATACTCAAATGCCGAGCCAATTTTACTTGTCAACGGATTGCATACCCACAACGACGGATATCAAATCCGCAAGTCGTTAGCTTATCGGAAGAATTTTAAAATTATAGCGCCCGCATATAAATTGTATGAAAGTGAACAGTACGCAGAAGCAATTAAACTATTTAGAAAACTAAATCCGGTATTCATTGATAACGATGTTTTTGTTATTGTTTTGACGGCTTATCTTCATTGCAAAGACTTCAACGGTGGCAAAGAGTTTTATCAAATGATGCTTAAAGTAGATAACAGGCCGAGCGCCGACTCGAATATTTTTTTTAATATAGCATTAATTGAATCTTTATCAGGAAATCATCAACTTGCGATGGATTTTTACAGCAAATCGATTGAGTTGGACGGAAAAAACACCAACAGCATTTCAAACCGTGGATATACCTATAGTCTCTTAGAACAATTCGATGAAGCTATCAACGACTTTAACACGGTTATTGAAATTGAACCTGAATCTTCTTATGCTTTTGCAAATATCGGATATGCTAAAATTAAATTGGGTTTACGTGAAGAAGGATTGGCAGATATTAACAAAGCGATTAGTTTGGATGAAAAAAATTCTTACGCTTATCGCAACTTAGGTTTGTATTATTTAAACGAAGGCAACTATAAAGAAGCTAAATTTAATTTGCAATTTGCGTATGATATAAACCCTGATACACACATGATTAAAGAGTATATGCTTCTTACAGAAGAAAGATTTGGCTCGGATTTTAAGGTCTAACCCGCTTAACAAATCCCAGCATCTTCCCCATATAATACTCAGCTCATAAAAGGTTTGCTCAATATATCAATTTTTCGAGTGCATTCCTCAGATGTTTACGGCGCAAGGGGGAATTTTGCTTAGGTTATTATATTTTAAATAATGTAAAATCTTCATATTAATACATAAACAGATCCTGCACTATTTCTGTATAAATACAATTTTGTTTAACTTTTGATTTCTGAATATTCCAAATATTAATTTAGCACTTGTGTCACTAACAATTGAGGCCCTGGCCAGATCATTAACATGCTGGACACTTACATTCTGTACAGATAGTATTACATCATTGGGATAAATAATCCCTTTTAGCTTGCTTTTGTCAGATATATCAAGGACTATAACTCCCCGTTCACTATCCATACCGGTTGCCGAGCGTTCACTAAGAGTATTCAAATCTTTAACTGTGACACCCATAAAGCTATAGGTTTGTTGGGCTTTTTGTGTTTGCGCTATTTTATAAGGCGGAATAATTATCTTATTGGCTAATTTTTTGAGTGCCGGTGAAACTACTCCAAACTTATTCATTGGGAAGTTTTTGAAACCTGCCTTTAATATTGGGGAGTTTTTAGGTAAGTTATAGTCGCCCGTTGTAACATTAGCAAAACCAGGATCACCATATAAAGCGTGTTCGTCCGTTCCCCTGCTTTGCTCTTTATGAAGAGAGGCGCTATCGGGAAAGAAATTATAATCCACTTTACTACCCCATGATGTTATACCAATAGGAAAGTAAGCAGCCGAAACAATATTATGCTCAAATACATCTTTACTGTTTTTAAACCATACATGAGGGTGAAAAGAATTGTTGAT
>JAQBOS010000437.1 GCA_028287925.1 Mucilaginibacter sp.
AAAAGATTTTTTAGGATTAATAATTATAGCTACTGTAATTGCATCGCCCATTGCCTGGTATATGGCGCATTCATGGCTGCAGGATTTTGCTTATCGTATAAGTATCCACTGGTGGGTCTTTATTGTGGCAGGGGCAGCCTCCTTACTGGTTGCCGCGGTTACCGTAAGCATCCAGGCTATTAAGGCGGCTTTAGCAAACCCGGTGAAGAGTCTTAAAAGCGAGTAGTTAAAAAAGTTTGCCGTTTTAAGTGGGCAGTTGGCGGGAAAATACCTGTAACTGCCCGCTGTTTGTTTAAAGCTTTTATCTTTAAGGTGCTACCAACTGTAAGCCGCCAACTGCGAACTTATTTTTAATACCATGCAACGTAGCGCGTTAAAAAGTAGTCTAATAGATAAATAAACTTAAAATGATGAAAACTTACCTTGCACTACTAATAATTGCCTGCTCAAGCACAATTGCTTTGGCCCAGGGCAATTGGGATAAAACCCCTTATCAAACCAAATCACTCGCAAACGACGCTATAAAGGATGTATTTGTAAAAACATCAGGCGGCAGCATTTCAGTTAGCGGCGGAGGCGAATCACCCCGGATTGAGATCTATGTCCACGGCAACAATGGTCAGGAATTATCAAAAGAAGAAATTGACAAACGCCTTAGTGATGACTATGAGCTTAATGTTTCTGTAAGTAACCATGAATTGCATGCAACAGCAAAAAGAAAGCATGAAGGTGATTTTAATTGGAGAAGGCAATTGAGCATCTCTTTCAAAATATTCACACCAAAACAAGTGGCTACTCATCTAAACACCAGTGGCGGCAGCATTCACCTGGATAATTTAACAGGGACCCAGGAATTTAGCACCAGCGGTGGCAGCCTGCATATGGACAACCTTGCAGGAATTATAAAAGGTGAAACATCAGGTGGCAGCATTGATGTTAGCAACTCAAAAGATAACATTAATCTTGAAACAAGCGGCGGGAGCATCCATGCAACAAATTGCCAGGGAAAAATAAGGTTAGAAACATCAGGCGGTTCATTACATCTTGATGCATTAAATGGCTCAATTACCGCTAATACAAGCGGTGGCAGCATCCAGGCAAATAATATAAAGGGCGAGTTGATTACCGGTACATCAGGCGGCAGCGTTAATTTGTCAGCTATGGCCTGCAGCCTTAATGCTTCAACCAGCGGTGGCAGCATGCATGTGGATATGCTGCAGTTAGGGAAATATATTAAACTCGATGTTAGCGGTGGCCATGTTGACCTGAAGCTTCCTTCAAATCAGGGCATGACACTTAACTTGTCTGCAAGTAAAATAAATACCGCCCACATCAGCAATTTTAGTGGTGAGTGGGAAAAAGATCACGTAAAAGGCACCCTAAACGGGGGTGGGGTACCGGTTAATGTTGATGCCAGCGATAACCTGAGTATAAGCTTTAATTAACAGATTTAAATAGTTTTAATTAACGGTCCTGATGTGCTATAAATAGTATGTCGGGGCCGTTTTTAGTTTTAGTCTCACCCTCGATATTAATTTTAACCAAAGGTGAGTTCGGCATAAGCAAACGGTCACCTCACCCCAAACCCTTCTCCAACCGCGTTGAGGCGAAGCGCAAGTTTGTGTGTCTACGCAGGAAAAGCGTTCCATTTTTACACGCGGAACGGGTGGAACAAAGTGGAACATGTTGATTATCAGTATATTAATCATTCGTTAAGGATTAAGCATATGTAAGTATCTGATAGTCAGAGTGTTTCATCAGCCTTATATCAGACTAACCTTAACTTAAACAAATCCGAAGTTGGAATTCCGAAATCCGAAATCAAAACCACTGTTCGCAGGCGTAACACTGTGTGTTCGCTATTGATACAGTTATAATTAAAATTAAAATACAAATAACTGATTAATAGATAATTATATAATTGGTATGTATTTTAAACCTGTTACCAAAAAAATATAAATAATACAAAAAAAGTACGCTCGGTTGGTAGTTAGTAAATCCATACCCATAAACTAATAAGATGATTAAAAACTTTATAATAACAGCCTGGCGGAATTTAAGGAGAAACAAAGTATTCTCACTCATAAACGTTTTTGGATTAGCAGTTGGATTAGCCTGCTGTATGCTCATCAGCGCTTACTTATACCAGGAATTAACTTATGATACCTATTCTGCAAATGCCAGGCAGCTCTATAGGGTTGCGCTTCACTCAAATGGAAACAATACCGCGGCCGATTTTCCAAATGTTGACGTTGCAGTAGGGCAGGGCATAAAAAATGCATTTCCGCAAGTATTGGATTTTACCCGCTTATCCCAGCAAAGGCCGGTTTTTGTTAAATACAATGAAAAGCAGTTCAAAGAAAACAAGATCGTAATAATCGATCCTAATTTCTTTCAGTTGTTTTCAATACCATTGGTTGAGGGCGACAGTAAAGCTGCACTTACTGAGCCAAATACCCTGGTTATAACGAAAACGTTCGGGAAGAAATATTTTGGGAATTCACCGGCCCTTGGTAAAATGGTGAATGTTGGCCCCAACCTTTTAAAAATAACCGGCATAATCGACGAAATTCCGGGTAATTCTCATTTTCATGCGGATGCGTTTATAAGCATGGCGACATTTGTTACGGCTACCACGAGACAAACCTGGAGTAACGTTGGTTATTTTACCTATCTTCTGCTTGATAAAAATGCCGATCCTAAAAAGCTGGAGGCCGGTTTTCCGAAATTGGTCGCAAAAAATGTTGTTCCTGAAATTCAGCGCGATATGGGGGTAAGCCTTGCAGAGGCCCAAAAGTCTGTAAACTCTTTCCTGTTCTTTTTACAGCCTGTTACTGATATCCATCTGCATTCAGCATCTAAATATGAGTTTGAGGCTAATGGCGATATTCACTACGTTTATATATTTGGCGCCCTCGCCTTCTTCATTCTGCTGCTGGCTTGTATAAATTTCACTAACCTGTCAACAGCAAGCTCATCAAACCGTTCAAAAGAAATAGGGATCAGGAAGGTATTAGGGTCAGAAAAAAACAAGCTTGTTTTGCAGTTTCTTACTGAATCGGTAATGCTTACCGCACTGGCAATGCTTTTTGCGTTAGGTCTTATTTATCTGTTGTTGCCATACTTTAATAACCTTGCCGGCAAACATATTGATATGTTGTTCTTCCTGAATTTCAAGGCACTGGGTTTACAAATTGCCCTGATATTGTTTGTCGGGCTTATCGCGGGTATTTACCCGGCATTTTTCTTATCCTCATTTAAAATTCTGGCTGTTTTAAAAGGGAACAGTACTGTGCAAACTACCGGTCGCGGAGGGTTACGCAGCAGCTTGATCGTTTGCCAGTTTGCTATATCTACAGCATTGATCATATCAACCTTTGTAGTTTACCAGCAATTGCATTTTATGCAGAACAAAAAGCTCGGTTATGATAAAAACCAGGTGCTGGTAATAAACGATACTTATACGCTTGGTAATAACATCGTTGCTTTTAAACAGCAGCTTTTAAACGACCACAGGATAGTAAACGCCAGCATTTCAAGCAATGTGCCAGGCTTTAATAATATGGGCGGTACTGAAATTTATGCTAAAGACCTGGCAGATAA
>JAQBOS010000477.1 GCA_028287925.1 Mucilaginibacter sp.
TACCAAATCAGGCGGTCAAATAATTATACGGTTAAGGCTGTTTTGAAGCAGCATCATATTGAAGCCGATATGCTGCACCTTCCTGATAACCCGGAAGTAATTAAGAAACAATTAAAAACCTGCCTTGAAAATTACGATGTACTATTGCTGAGCGGCGGTGTTTCGATGGGTAAATTTGATCACATTCCGCATGCGTTGGAGGAATTAAAAGTTGAGCAGCTTTTTTATAAAGTACAGCAGCGGCCCGGCAAACCATTTTGGTTTGGTAAGCATGATAAAGGCCCGGTAGTGTTTGCATTTCCGGGTAACCCGGTAGCTACGTTTATGTGCCTGCACAGGTATTTTTTACCCTGGTTAAATGCCTCGCTTGGGAAAGAACAAAAACCACCGTTACGCGCAGTTTTAAATGACCGGGTAAGCTTTCACCACCCATTAAAATATTTTTTACAGGTAAAGCTGCACAATAACGAATATTGCCAGTTAATAGCTACCCCGGTTGAAGGAAACGGATCAGGTGACTTTGCCAACTTGACTGATACTGATGCTTTTATGGAGCTGCCATTGGAAAGGAATGAGTTTAAAAAGGGAGAGGTGTTCAGGATCACAGCATTTTGATCACTGATGTTTGCTGATATATTTGATGAAACAGATGTTTGATGGGTTAATATTTATTGATTTGAATGATTAAGGTGATTTTTTAATATTGTGGAATATTAACCTTGAGTTTTACAATTGATGGAAGAGTATAAGCATTCGGAATTAACACATAAAATTATTGGATGTGCTATGCAGGTACATTCTTTTTTGGGGAATGGCTTCCAGGAATTTATATATCAAAGGGCGTTGGCTCTTGAGTTTTTAAAAGCAGGGTTGAAGTTTGAACGTGAATTTTGCATAGAGATATTTTATAAAGATTATGTTGAGTCAATTGGTTCAAGAAGAGTAGATTTTTTGGTTGAAGGTCTTGTTCTGGTTGAATTAAAAGCTTTAAGTACGTTGGATGAAGTCCATGTAAATCAGGTATTAAATTATTTAAGAGTTTATAAAATTGAGATAGGGCTACTAATAAATTTTGGCGAAAATCGTTTAAATCTTAAAAGACTAATCTTATCAGATAAGAACAAAGCAGTTTAATCACCAGCATCAGCATCAGCAAATATCTGCAATAAAAAAGCATCAGTTAAATCCATTTAATCAGCAAACATCAGTGATCACACACTTAGATAAACAAGGCAACCCAACCATGGTGGATGTAACAGAGAAATCCGTTACCCATAGAACTGCGATTGCCCGCAGCATAGTTTTATTGCCTGAAGAGGTGTTAGCGCACTTAACAGACGGTGATCTGCAAACAAAAAAAGGCTCGGTGTTTCAAATAGCCATTATTGCCGGGATCATGGCGGCAAAAAAGACCGGCGAGCTGATCCCGCTTTGCCATCCGCTGGGTTTGGATAATTGTAATATAACAATCAGCCTGAATGCAAAACAAGAGGTGGTTATTGATTGTACTGCAAGTATAACTGCTAAAACAGGTGTGGAAATGGAGGCCTTGGTTGGCGCATCTATTGCTGCTTTAACCGTTTACGATATGTGCAAAGCCATGAGCCATGATATTGTTATAAAAGAAACAAAGCTGATTGAAAAAACAGGAGGTAAACGTGATTTCAAAAGAGCATAGTAAACACACAAAGCTGATCCGGCCCGCATTTGGTACTTATCACCGGAATGAGTGGGCAATAGTAGGCGCCCAATGTATAGTGATAAAATTATTAGCCGACCAGGTTATTAACGCCTTGTCTGCCAATTATAAGTGCGCTTATATAGATACTACGCACAATGATGATGTTGTATTAATGCCGGGTCGCCTTGCCAATGGCGCTGTTTTAGATTATACCGATCAAATTAATCACCGCCAGCTAAATTATAGTGCGGAGTTTAACAGCTTTAAATTACGTGATACATTTGCAGGCGTTGACCTTGTTATTGCAAATGGCAATCATCACCAGTGTAAAGCGCAGGTGGTTATCATCAGCGAAAATAAAAGGGCATCATTGCAAAAGCGCGTTGATCAGCTCACCAATGTACAAATGTTGCTGTTGACAGAGAATACCAATGAAGTCTTTGATTTTATAAAGGAAGCTGTCCCGAATTGGCAGGATTTGCCACTTTATCGTATTGACGATACTGAAAACATAATTGCCTTTTTTAAAACACAAATGCAGCAGGTAAAGCCCGAAATTAACGGGTTGGTACTGGCAGGCGGCAAAAGCCAGCGGATGGGTTTTGATAAAGGAGCTGTGAACTGGCATGGAAAAGAACAGCGATATTATATGGCTGATCTGTTAAAATCCCTCTGCAACAATGTGTTTATATCCTGTCGTGCCGATCAAAAAAATGAGATAAACAGCAATTACCAAAGCTTAGCCGATACTTTTACAGATCTTGGCCCTTATGGCGCTATCTTATCGGCATTCAGAGAAAAGCCGGATAGCGCCTGGTTGGTTATTGCCTGCGATTTGCCTTTAATGGATGAAGAGGCTTTAAAATATTTGGTTGAAAATCGTAATGCATCAGCTGTTGCTACGGCTTATCAAAGTCCCGCAAATGAATTTCCTGAGCCACTGATCACTATTTGGGAACCTAAAAGCTACCCTTTATTGCTATCCTTTTTAGCGCAGGGATATTCTTGTCCGCGTAAGGTTTTAATAAATAGTGATGTAACTTTGCTGGATGCTGTGAATCCGGAAGCACTCACCAATGTGAATACCCCCGATGAACTTGAACGAATAAAAAGAGTATTGCATCAAAAAATAGCCGCCGAATGAAACCTGATTATTTAAGATATAGCTGCCAGATTGCATTGCCCGGTTTTAACGAGCAAACGCAAAACCTGTTGCAAAACTCGAAGGTGTTGGTTGCAGGAGCAGGGGGGCTTGGCTGCCCGGCTGCACAATATTTGGCGGCAGCAGGGATAGGTACCCTGGGCATTGCCGATTTTGATAC